>JAZUFC010000147.1:0-5376 GCA_045640465.1 Lachnospiraceae bacterium
GGTGATATCGATGAAGCCGCCGGGGCCCGTTAAACGGGGACCGAATTTGCTGACGTTGACATTGCCCTCTTCGTCACATTCGCCCATGCCGAGCACGGTGATATCCAGACCGCCGCCGGTGATGATATCGAATGCGGAGCCCTGATCCAGTGTAGCATCCGGGTTATAGGAGGAACCGAAGGACGGAAGTGCGGACGGAACGCCGCCGACCATACCGCTTTCGGAGAACATGGTCACATCACCGATGCAGCCTTCTTCAGCCATGACATTGCCGACATCCGCCGCCATGCCTACGCCGAGGTTTACCATATCGCCCTTTGTGGTCTCCATGGAACATCTTCTTGCGATCGCTTTTCTTTCGGAAAGCTTAAGCGGAGGAATGCTCTTCAGCGGCTTTCTTAACTGACCGGAGAAGGAAGGATCGTAATAAACGCCTTCTGTCTGCCAGCAGGCCATGGGATCCTGTGCCTGCACGACATAGTCTACGATACTGCCGGGGATCTTGACATCCTTCGGCGGAATAGTCTCTGCCTTTGCAAGATATTCGACCTGAACGATGACGATCCCGCCTGAATTGTGTGCTGCGGAAGCCACTGCAAGGCCTTCGTTGATGATGCCTTCGTGCATGAAGGAGATATTGCCCTTTTCATCCGCCACGGTGCCTCGTAAAATGGCCACATCGAGTTTGAATGAAGGATAGAACAGATATTCCTCGCCGTTGAACTCAACAAGCTTTACCAGTTCCTCTTTGGTGCATTCATTCATTTTGCCGCCGCCCAGTCTCGGGTCCACGAAGGTACCCAGACCGACCTTTGTCAGTAAGCCCGGACGTCCTGCCGCGATCTCACGCCAGAGATTGATAATGACGCCCTGCGGAAGGCAGGTGCTTTCCAGCTGATTGGCTACCGCAAGCTTCAGCATGGCCGCTGCGGAACCGACATGCGCACCGCTCCATCTGGTTACCAGACCGGGGCCTGCTTCTCCGAGACGTGAAGCGCCGCGGACGCCGACTGCCGGATCGGGTTCACCGTCGATCGGATTCTTTTCCCATCCGATAAAGCCGTTGCCGTATCCCCAGTCACCCATAGCACTGCCCTGTTTCAGATTCAGGTTGCAGGGATGACCTGTCTCCTTGAAGGAATCCCGCATTGCGCAGGCGATCTCCTCTGCCCAGCCTGACAGACCCATTCCGGCAACGCCGATCGTCGCGCCGTCAGGAATCAGCTTTGCCGCCTCAGCGGCCGTAATGAATTTTGCCATGATGACCTCCTTATGATCAAAACCCTGCGGTCATTTTCAGTCCGCAAACAGTTTTCTTTTTCTTTCCAGCATTTCGTCGATATTCTGCATGTAGATATCCACGTTTTTTGCATTTTCCGCACGTGTGATCAGATTTTTCGTCCGGTCCACACGCTTGGTCGTTGCGCCCGCACCGAGCGCCAGAATGGTCTGCACCTCCTCCATGATGAGGATATTGTAGATCCCTTCCTTTCCCGCGCGCGCATAACCGGTGTTCTCCAGATTTCCGGCCATGTTCTTCTGTCTGTACAGATAGTAGGGCTCCTGACCGATCTTCTGAAGCTCCTTCCGGCAGAGTTCCATCATTTCATCGGTATTCTCCATCCGGTAGGTCCTGTATTCCTCGATCATGCGGTTTAACCTTGAAGCCCGCTTCAGGGCCAGCGAATGGATCGTCACATTGTCCGGATCCAGACGGCATACCTCTTCGATCGTCTGTCTGACATCCTCCTCCGTTTCACCGGGAAGCCCGAGGATCAGATCCATGTTGATATTATCAAAGCCTGCTTCCCGCGCCATGCGGTAAACGTCCCGCACCTGGTCCACGGTATGTCTCCTGCCGATCAGATCAAGCGTCTTCTGATGCATGGTCTGCGGATTGACGGAGATCCGGGTGACCGGATATTTTTTCAGCACCTGAAGCTTTCCTTCCGTAACGCTGTCCGGTCTTCCGGCTTCCACCGTCCATTCAAGACAGGAGGACAGATCAAACCGGGTCACGACCTCGTGACAGAGCCAGTCCAGCTGTTCTTCGGAAAGTGTTGTGGGCGTACCGCCGCCGAAATAGACGGTGTTCAGCTTCTTTCCCGCAAACTGTTCCTGTGCAAAATCCAGTTCTCTGGAAAGCGTATGCAGATAGTCCCACACGCGGTCTTTGTACTTTTCCAGCGGAAAAGACGTAAAGGAGCAGTACAGACAGGTGGTCGGACAGAAGGGAATGCCGATATACAGGCTGTAGCCCTCCTCGTAGTCGATCTTCCGAAGAAGCGAAAGCTCTCTTTTGGCGATACCGAGAGACAGTTCCGATTTTTCCTTTGAACAGTACAGCTCTCCTTCCATGTGCGAAAGGATCTCTTCATCGGTCTTCCCGTTTTCGATCATGGCCATGGGGATCTTGGTCGGACGGATGCCGGAAAGCGTGCCCCAGGGGAGCTCGTGTCCGAGCGTTTCCGACAGGATATGATACAGGACCTGCTTGAGCTTCGTCTTCGCCTCCGCGCGGTTTCTCATATCCAGTACCAGTTCTTCCGCTGTATCCTTCCCTTCCGCAGAAAAACGGACCGTGCACGGAAGTTCCTCCGTGCCTTCCCCGTATTGAACGGAAAGAAAGTCTTCGTCCTCCGAGGGTGCATCGGTCTCGAACTTCATCCCCGGATAAAAGGCCATCAGAAGACCTCTGATGTCATATTCAAAAAGGCCTGAATTCAGTAAAAGTTTCATGCTGCCTCTTTTCGTCAGCCCGCCGAACGGGTGATGTCGATGACGCCTGTTACCTGCTTCAGATGACTGATCAGCCGCTGCAGATCGTCAATGGAGGTGACGTCGAAACTCATCTCGATGGTTGCATTTCCCTGTTTGTTCACACGGGACGAAGCAGTCTGGATATCCACCTCATTCTCCATCATGACCCGGGAAATATCCGCAAACAGACCGATCCGGTTGACGCAGAAGATCTGGATCTGCGTCGAGAACTTCTGTGAACCGTTCAGGACCGCATCCGCGGACCAGTCGGCCGGCATGAGTCTCGCCTTTTCGTGATCCGGAAGCGCCATGATGTTCTTGCAGTCTGTCCTGTGGATCGAGATACCGCGTCCGCGCGTGATGTAGCCGATGATCTCATCTCCGGGCACCGGATTGCAGCAATGCGAAAAGCGGACGGAAAGATCGTGAAGACCTTTGACCACGATGCCCTGGTCTTTTGCGGGCGCACGCATCTTGACTTTGCTGTTTTCCTCAATGTTCCGTAGGATGTCCTCATCCGTCAGATTCAGCTGGACCTCTCTTCTCTGTTCCTCAAGAAGCTTGTTCGCGATCTGTCCTTCCTTCAGGCCGCCGTGGCCGATGGAGGCAAGGAGCGAATCCCAGTCCGGATAGCGGTATTTCTGAAGCGTCGCTTCCACATATTTCGGTTTGAGAAGCTCCGCCATGTTGATATTCTTAGCCTTGCAGTAGGAAGCGAAGGCTTCCTTTCCTCTGGCGATGTTTTCATCTTTATTCTGGCTCTTGAACCAGGCATTGATCTTGTTTTTGGCCTGACCGGACTTCACGATCTTCAGCCAGTCCATGGACGGGCCTCTGCCGTTCTGAGAGGTCATGATCTCAACGCGGTCGCCGTTTTTGAGTTCGGTCTCAATCGGCACGAGAACACCGTTGATCTTTGCGCCGACCATGCGGTTTCCCACCGCGGAATGGATCGCATAGGCAAAATCAATGGTATTGGAGCCTGCAGGCAGCGTCTTGACTTCGCCGTTCGGCGTGAAGCAGTAGACGGAATCCGCAAACAGGTTGAAATCCTCTTTCAGAAGATTGACGAATTCACGGCTGTCGGAGGTCTGCCAGTCCATAATGGAGCGGAGCCATGCAAGCTTGGATTCTTCCGCATTGCCGCCGGCCGTTACGGATCCTTTTTCCTTGTATTTCCAGTGCGCGGCGATACCGTATTCCGCGGTCCGGTGCATTTCGTATGTACGGATCTGGATCTCAAAAGGCACGCCGGAGGGACCGATGACCGTCGTATGCAGAGACTGGTACATATTGGGCTTCGGCATGGCGATATAGTCCTTGAATCTGCCGGGCAGAGGGGTGTACATCTCATGCACGAGTCCGAGCGCCGTATAACAGTCGATCACGCTGTTCACGATGATGCGGATGGCAAAGATATCGTAGATCTCTTCAAGGGACTTATGCTGCTGGAGCATCTTCTTGTAAATGGAGAAGATGTGCTTGACGCGGCCTGTGACCTCGCCGTCGACATGCTCTTTCAAAAGACGCTCACGGATCTCTTTTTTCTTATTCTCGATGAAACTCTCACGCTCTTCTTCCGAAGAGGAAAGCTGCTTCGTTAATGATGCGAACTCCTCGGGCTGAAGAATGGCAAGGGATCTGTCGTCTAATTCGACTTTGACTTTGGAGATACCGAGTCTGGATGCCACGGGAGAAAAGATCTCCATGGTCTCCTTGGCCTTTTCTTTCTGCTTATCGGGCGACCAGAACTCGGAGGTCCGCATATTGTGAAGGCGGTCCGCAAGCTTAACAAGAATGACGCGGATATCTCTGGCCATGGCCATGAACATTTTGCGAAGGTTCTCCGCTTCGACCTCTTCTTTATCCATGCCCCAGTTGATCTGGGTCAGCTTGGTAACGCCTTCGACAAGATCGGCGACTTCGGTGCCGAACTCACGGACGATGTCGTCATAAGTCATGACGGTATCTTCCACCACATCATGCAGAAGTCCTGCAATAATAGACTCTTTATCGAGCTCGAGCTCCGCCAGAATGAGGGCGACGTTCAGGGGGTGGATGATATAGGCTTCTCCGGACTTTCTCAGCTGGCCTTTATGGGCTTCGTCCGCGATCCGGTACGCCTTTTCGATCTGGGAAAGATCATCGGAAGGATGATATTTCCGGATCTCGCCGATCAGACGGGCATAGAGCTCTTCCGGCGATATAAAGTTTTCCGTCATGGGGATCTCCATATCGGGGACCTGCGCTTCTCTGTTCAATTCCGCTGTAATAATATCCTGTGTCTGATCTGCCATCACCTGCGCCTCCTTTCCTGAATCTATCAATTATACCTGTTTTTTCGCGATCCTGCAAGAAAATTCTGCTGTAGTACGCCGCTTGCTTTCCGTTCCGGACGCCGCTCTGTCGGCAGAATGCTTCCTTACGCACTAATCGTTCACTCACTGCCCGTCGCGGGCGGCTGATTCACCCGTCCTCTTAAGACGCGGGTCGCATGCGCTCAACCGCGTCACCGGACTCGTTGCCTAAGCCTGCTCCCTGCAGCGTTCGCTCGCTAAAACGTGCCCCCGGAACACGCTCACCGCTGAACGGCTGTGTCCGAAATATGCTGAAACA
>JAZUFC010000148.1:0-8237 GCA_045640465.1 Lachnospiraceae bacterium
TTCCTAATTGTCTTCCTAAGACCGCTTGGCCTCCGACTTAACAGGAAAAAAGATCTCGGTCCATAACCTGGAGGAGAGCCGGAAGGAAAGTCCTTATGACTATGATTATTATGTGCTTTACCGCGACCGGGAAACGCTTTATCGGAGGATCGAAAAACGCGTCGATCTGATGATGGAGGCAGGGCTTCTTGATGAAGTGAAGAGACTGATGGACTACGGCTGTACGAAAGAGATGACCTCGATGCAGGGTCTCGGATACAAGCAGCTGTTTTCGTATCTTTCGGGAAACGGGACGCTTGAAGAGGCTGTGGAACGGATCAAGATCGAGACCAGGCATTTTGCCAAGCGGCAGCTGACCTGGTTCAAACGTGAAGAAAATGTGCGGTATGTGGATGCGGAAAGAGAGGATCTTCTGAATGTATACGAACTTGGGCATAGATGAACGTATCGTTTCCCTCGGTGAAAATGTGCTGTCGGAACTGAAGGAGCGTTTCTTAAAGATCGATGAGACAGCGGAATACAATCAGCTGAAGGTGCTTCAGGCCATGCAGAAGAATCATCTGCAGGAGGCGCATTTTGCGGCAACGACAGGATACGGCTACAACGATATCGGCCGGGAAGCACTGGAAAAGATCTATGCGGACACCTTCCATACGGAAGCTGCGCTCGTACGCCCTCAGATCACCTGCGGCACGCATGCGCTTGCAGTGGCGCTGGCCGCCTGTGTGAGGCCCGGGGATGAGATCCTGTCTCCTGTCGGAAAACCCTACGATACACTGGAGGAAGTGATCGGCATCCGCCCGTCCAAGGGCTCGTTAAAGGAATGGGGCGTAAGCTACAGGCAGGTCGATCTTCTGCCCGGAGATGAATTTGATTATGACGGGATCCGTCAGGCCATCCATGAGAAAACAAAGCTTGTGGAGATCCAGAGATCCAAAGGCTATCTTACCAGAAAGACATTTTCCGTTGATGAGATCAGAGAACTGATCTCGTTTATACGCTCCGTTAAAAAAGATGTTGTGATCATGGTGGACAACTGCTACGGTGAGTTTGTGGAAAAGATCGAGCCTTCCGATGTCGGCGCGGATATGGTGGTGGGGTCTCTCATCAAGAATCCCGGCGGCGGTCTGGCACCGATCGGCGGCTATATCGCAGGAACGGAAGAATGCATCGAACAGTGTGCCTACCGGCTTTCGGCGCCCGGTCTCGGACAGGAGGTCGGTGCCAATCTGGGTCTTCTTCCTTCACTTTTCCAGGGCTTTTTCCTGGCGCCTGTCGTCACGGCATCGGCACTGAAAACGGCTGTGTTTGCAGCAGCTGTTTATGAAAAACTCGGCTACTTTGTGCTTCCGTCCTCAAAAGAGGAGCGGCACGATATTATTCAGGCGATCACATTCGGAACCCCTGAGGGCCTTGTGGCCTTCTGCAGGGGCATCCAGCAGGCAGCGCCCGTCGATTCGTTCGTTACGCCGGAACCATGGGACATGCCCGGATATGATTCACCCGTGATCATGGCCGCAGGTGCATTCGTTTCGGGTTCATCGATCGAACTTTCCGCAGACGGTCCGCTGAAGCCGCCGTACAATGCGTACTTCCAGGGCGGACTGACCTGGTATCACGGAAAATACGGAATTCTGAAGTCTGTTCAGGCACTGGCGGATGCGGGAGTTGTCAAGACGGCAGAATTATGATATGATTTCATCTGCGGTTGTTCCGGCTCTTTTCGGGGGAAAGAAAAGGAGTCGGTGATATGAGTGAAACGATCAGAGAAATGCCGGAAGATCTGCGTCCGAGAGAAAAGTGTCTCCGTTACGGAACGGATGCGCTTGACGATTCGGAGCTTCTGGCGGTCATACTGGGAAGCGGTGTTCCCGGGAGCAATTCAATCGATCTTGCCAGAAAGATCCTGTCTTTGTCGGACAGCGGTCTTTCGGGTGTCC
Source organism: Lachnospiraceae bacterium (assembly GCA_045640465.1). Classification (GTDB taxonomy): domain Bacteria; phylum Bacillota; class Clostridia; order Lachnospirales; family Lachnospiraceae; genus UBA1267. The sequence goes on from JAZUFC010000148.1 coordinate 1,941, forward strand.
CGAGGCTGTCTTCAAAGGATCTTCTTTCCGTGAAAGGGATCGGTCAGGCGCGCATGCTTCAGCTTCAGTGTCTGTTTGCGCTGTCCGGAAGGATCGCGAAGAGCCGTGCCGTGAAAGGAATGTATTTTACATCGCCGGAACAGGTCTCGGCATACTGCATGGAAGAGCTCCGCTATGAAAAGCAGGAGATCCTGAAAGCGCTGTTTCTGGATACAAAGGGAAGACTGATCCGTGAAAAGAATATGACCCGCGGTACGGTCAGCGCATCCATGGTCTCCGCAAGGGAGCTGATGATCGAAGCGCTTCAGAGTGAAGCGGTGCAGCTGATCCTTGTACATAATCATCCAAGCGGCGACCCGTCGCCGTCCGAAGAGGATATCGAAGCCACTAAAACTGTGGAAAAGGCCGGCCGGATCATCGGCATCCAGCTGACGGATCACGTGATCATCGGAGATCTTGTCTTTGTCAGTATGAGGGAGAAAGGCATTATCAGGTGAGTAGATTTCGTAATATCGGTTTATTCTTCAAAAATCATATTTTCAGCCGTATCTCATCCAGAACGGCTTTATTTCTGGTGACCGGGTGCTGCCTGGTCTCTTTGCTGTGTCAGTATTTCCAAAGACCCGACGCGGTCTCCTTTCTGAGCATTGCCGGAACGGTCATCGTTCCGTTCCAGGAGGGGATCAACGAGATCGGGGATTTTTTATTTCAGACCGATCAGGAGAAAAAGTCTCTTTCGGAAGCCCAGTCGGAGAACGACAGACTGAAGGACGAGAATGCGGAGCTCAGAAACAAACTGAAGGATGTCGGGGCACTGGCGATCGAGAATGAGGAGCTTCGCGCCCTTCTTTTTGCCAAAGCACGTCTTCTTCCTTATGAATATGAGACGGTGGAGGCCAGGATCATCGGCTGTGACGGCGTGAACTGTTTTAACCGGTTTACCGTCAACAAAGGATCCATGGACGGCATCCGTCTGAACATGAATGTCATCAATCAGGACGGACTGGTTGGGATCGTGACGCATGTGGGACTCAATTACAGTGTTGTGACCTCCATCATAGAAGACGGCGTCAATGTATCCGCCATGACGGGGAACGGACGTGAAAACTGTATTGTTTCGGGAGATCTTTCACATTCCGGAAGCGGACTCCTGGTCCTCGAAAATGCGCTTGCTTCCGTTGATCTTTCGGAAGACAGCACACTTCTGACATCGGATATCTCGGACCGTTTTCTTCCGGGCCTTCTGATCGGCTACGCAAGAGACGTTCATACGAACGACGGCGCGCTCACACAGTCCGGTTTTGTCCGGACAGCCGTGGATTTTACAAAACTTCACGAGGTCCTCATCATTACAACGATGAAGGAAGAAAGGAAGGAGGAGTAGAATGGTCCGTCTGAAACGTTTCTTTGTCATACTGATCTCAATGGTATTCTGTTTTGTACTGCAGCTTCTGATCCTTCCGGGGATCCCGTATCTGAAGGCGGTTCCGAATCTTCTTCTGATCGAAGTCATGTCGGTGGGATTTCTGTACGGAAAGGCGGTCGGCCTTGCGGCGGGAACGGCGGCAGGCCTTCTTTTAGACCTTTTAGGGATCGGTATTCCCGGCTTTTATACGCTGATACTGGCTGTTTTAGGCTATGCGGACGGAATGCTTTCCGAAAAGCTGGAATCGGAGCTGATCCTGATTTTGTATTTTCTGTTCCTTCTCAATGAGCTTTTTTACCATGCTTATGTATTTGTATTTTCCTTCCTTCTCAGGAAGTCTTTTGTCCTTCCTGTCTATCTGAAGGAGGTCGTCATCCCGGAAACGCTTTTGTCTCTGGTCTGTTTCCTTCTGATCTACGGTTTCCTGATCTTTATCAGCAAGCGCTGGGATCTGAAGGTGAATAAGGGGGAAGTCAAGGTTGTTTCATGATCTGTTCAGCCGAATCAGAAAAGCTCTTTCGGGCTTCTTTGAGAACCGGGTACTGGTGCTGGGAGTTTTTCTTCTGCCCATGGTAGCCGTTCTTTTCGTGCGCCTTTTTGAGCTTCAGATCGTACGCGGAGAAGACTACTACGAGAATTATCTGAATACAACAAAGAAAGAAGTGTCCGTCGCAGCCATGCGCGGAAACATCTATGACCGGAAGGGGGTCCTTCTTGCCGGAAACCGCGTGGTCTACAATGTCACGATCCGCGATGAGAATTACTACACCAAATCAGACGGTGAATTCAATGAAATGCTGCTGAGACTGACGGGGATCCTTGAAAAATACGGTGCATCCATCGTCAGCCCCATCCCTGTCACGATCGACGAGAACGGCCTGTATCAGTATACAGGCTCCGATTCAAAACGAAGGCAGTTCATCCGTGACGTCTACGGTAAGGAAAAGATCGAACTGAGTCTTTCGGAAAAAGGGATCGATCTTTATGAAGACGATGCGGAAACGGTCATGACCTATCTGCAGAAGAATCTGTATAATTTCTCGAAAAAGTGGAAGAGAGCGGACAGTGTTTCCAAAGAGGATGCACTGAAGATCTGCAATATCCGCTATGCACTTTCCGCAACGGCCTTTACGCGCTACATATCAACGGTCATCTCGGGCGATGTTTCGCAGGAACTGCAGGCAGCCGTTCTGGAGAGCCAGACGGATCTGTACGGCGTGATGGTGGAGGAGTCCTATGAGCGTGTCTATTATGACAGTGAATGCTTTTCCGGTATTCTGGGCTATGTCGGCTCCATCACGACGGAGGAGATCGAAGAACTGAATGCGCAGGGCGGTGAATATATCGGCGGCGATGTCATCGGCAAGGAAGGTATCGAAAGCGCTTACGAAAGCGAACTGCAGGGCAAAAAAGGAAAGAAGCTGATCTACGTCAACAATGTCGGCATCGTCATGCACGAAGAGATGCTGGAAGAACCCCAGCAGGGAAATGATGTCTGGCTTTCCGTGGATGCGGAAACGATGGTGGCGGCCTATCATATCATTGAGCAGCAGCTTGCGGGCATCATCGTCAATCATCTGTATGAGGGTACGGATTACGACCCGGAAGAGGCATATCTGAAATCGGATTACAAGATCCCGGTGCGTGATGTTTATTTTCAGATGATCAATAACCATATTCTTTCCGTACGTGCTTTTGCGGAGGAGGACGCGTCTTTTACGGAGCGGGAAATGGACCGGAAGATGCAGGAGAGGAAGGCACAGGTGACAGCGGAGATCCGTTCCTATATGGAAAGACGGGATCCTCAGCCGCTTGCGGACATGGAAACATACATGCAGGCATACATCTCCTATCTGTATTCTTTCCTGTCGGATGAAAAATACCTGCTTACGCAGCAGATCGATACCAAGGATGAGACCTATCAGAAATGGAAACAGAAGGAGATCAGTCTTCCCGACTTTCTTCTGTATGCGCTGAAGACAGGCTGGATCGATATGTCACGCCTTTCGGATTCCGAGGAGCGCTACAGCACGGTCGATACCTGCTATGCATATCTGATCGATCTGTTTTCGGAAGAGATCCAAACGCCCTTCATGGATTTTGACAAGCTTGTCTATGACGAGCTCATTCATAAAGATGTGATCTCCGGCTGTGAGATCGCTGCAGCTCTGTTTGAGCAGGGAATTCTGACGGTACAGGGTGTGCCGGAAAACGATAAGAATGCGCTTCGGGAAAGCGCTGTCTACAGAACGCTTCTTTCCGGCGGAAACGAAGAAGCCGCAGCATTCTTCCGCGAAAAGATCACGGAGATGGAGCTGAAGCCGTCACAGATCGCACTGGATCCCTGTTCTGCAGGTCTGGTACTCATGGATCCGAATACAGGCGAGCTCCTTGCGGTCGTTTCCTATCCCGGCTATGATTCGAACAGGATCAATGACTCCGCATATTATTCCGAACTGATCAATGACCTTTCGAGCCCGCTGTACAGCCGTGCGACCCAGTCCAAGCTGGCACCCGGTTCCACCTTCAAGATGGTGACGGCGACGGCCGCACTGGAAGGCGGCTATGTCGGCGTGGATGAGTATCTGGTCTGCGAAGGCATCTATGACAAGCTGGATAATCCGAAATGCTGGATCTACCGTTCGCAGGGCGTATACAACGACCTTGTGGGCCATCACGGCGCGGTATCGATCGTCCAGGCGCTCGGTCAGTCCTGCAACTGCTTTTTCTATGAATGCGGCTACCGCTTCAGTCTGAACGGCGCAGGGCTTTACAGTCCTTCACAGGGCATTTCCGTTCTGAACGAATATGCAAAGCGTTACGGCTTCGGAACGCTCACCGGGATCGAAGTGACGGAAAATGTTTCCACACTGACGGACGAACTGCCTGTCACCTCGGCTATCGGTCAGGGTACCTATGCGTTTACGACGATCTCTCTGGCCCGGTATGTGACGGCGCTTGCTTCCTCCGGAAATGTATATGAATGCCGGCTTCTGAAAAAGGTCACGGACAGAAACGCGAATGTCCTTCTGTCATACGAACCGCAGATCATCAGAAAACTGGAGTTCTCGGATGCTATATGGGATGCGATCCACAGAGGCATGTATACGGTCGTGCATGACGGCGGTTCCAGAAACGGCGATTACGATTCGCTTCTTTTTGACTATGCCGCAAAATCCGGTTCCGCACAGGAGAATCCGCAGCGTCCCGAGCACGGCTGGTACGTGACATACGGTCCCTATGAGTCGCCCGAATATGCCATGGCGGTACAGATCCCGAACGGTTATTCCTCCGGTAATGCCGGAAAGGTCGCAGCCGGTCTGTATGAATTTCTGGAGGGCAGCAAGAGCCTTCAGGAGATCAAAAACGATATTGCGCCTGCGGATACGCAGAGCGGTTCCTTCGACTAAGGATACGAAACTATAGAAGTCCGGTTATCAAGCCGGTCCGGAGATACAAATGTACGGAACGATCAAAGAAGAAAAATTCAATATCCGGAATGTAAGCTTCAGGCTTCTTCTTTATGTGCTTCTTCTGAGCATCATAGGCGTTCTTGTCGTGCATTCCGCAACGAACGGAGAAGTCACGAACACGATCGCCTCTACGACGGTCAAGCAGGTCATCGGCATTCTGGCCGGTCTTTTCTGCGCAGCCGTTCTTACCGTGATCGATTATCACAAGCTTCTGAAGTATTCATGGCTTCTGTATGCGGCAGCGCTTGCGCTTCTTCTGTATGTCTATATTTTTGCGGACGCGATCTACGGTGCCAAGAGATGGATCTACATACCTCTTTTCGGAACCATTCAGCCTTCCGAATTCGCAAAGCCCGCACTGATCGTATTTCTTGCTCTGATCCTTTATAAGATCGGCGACAGGATCAACCGGTTCTATATGCTGGTTCTTTACATGGCATGCGCAATGCCTGTTCTGGTGCTTGTTCTGATCGAACCGGACCTTTCCACATCCATTGTCATCGTCCTTCTGATCGTCTCGCTTCTTTTCCTGGCGGGCGTCAGCTATAAATGGATCATTGCGGTGATGATCTGCATGATCCCGGTCGCGGTACTCTTCTTCATTGCGGTCTATCAGCCGGGGCAGGTCTGGCTCACCAGCATTTTGGAGGAGCATCAGGTCGACCGTATCAACGCTTATTTCTTCCCGGAACAGTATCCGAAGTATGTCTATCAGCAGAATACTTCCGTGATGGCGATCGGTTCGGGAGGACTCTGGGGAAAGGGGCTGAATACGACTTCACTGGAATCCGTAAAAAACGGCAATTTCCTGTCGGAGGAGCAGTGCGACTTTATCTTTGCCGTCGTAGGCGAGGAACTCGGCTTTGTCGGAAGTATGGGTATCATTCTTCTGATCGCACTTGTATCATTCGAGTGCTTCCGGGTGGCTTCAAAATGTCAGGATATGCCCGGACGCGTGATCGCCGGAGGCGTGGGAGCGGTCTTTGCTTCCCAGAGCTTCATCAATATCTGCGTGGCGCTTCTGCTTCTTCCGAACACCGGAATCCCGCTTCCGTTCATCAGTGCGGGCATGAGTTCTCTGATCAGTTCCTATATCATGGTGGGACTTGTCATGTCTGTGAGCCTGTGGGGAAGACAGAAGCGGCGTGTATTTTTCTGATAAAAAACTGGGAGTTGATTTCTATATGCGGAGAAAATATCGCGATGAACAGAAAAAGAAACATATCGCAGGCGTACTGTCCTGCGTGCTTTTCCTGTGCGCATCCGTTTTTCTGATCTTTGGCTGCAAAGGTGAGAAGACGCAGGATACTTATCGTTATTATGAGCGCGCGGTGCTTTCGGATATGACTGCGGATATCGGCGAAGGAAACCGGATCCCCGGAATGGCGGAGGATCTCT
>JAZUFC010000149.1:0-6298 GCA_045640465.1 Lachnospiraceae bacterium
CCATTCCGTGGAAGTATTCGAAAAAGCACTTGATATGGACTGGGTGGAAACAGTCATGTTCCCTTACAATCCGGTCGAGCTGCAGGGAGAAAAACTCATTGAGAAATGTGCGGAAAAGAATATCGGTTTCATCTGCATGAAACCGCTTGCAGGCGGCGCGATCGAAGACGCGTCTCTGGCACTCCGCTATGAGTTTTCGAATCCGGCGGTCACGGTCGTGATCCCCGGTATGGCATCTCCCGATGAAGTCAGGATGAATGCCGCTGCGGCAAATGACGAAACACCGCTTTCGGATACGGACCTCAAAAAGCTTCAGGAGATCCGTGACCGTCTCGGAAGCACCTTCTGCCGCCGCTGCAATTACTGTGCCCCCTGCACCGTCGGGATCTCCATCCCGAATGTCTTTCTGTTTGCCGGTTATCTGGAACGTTATGATCTTGAAAAATGGGCCAGAGAGCGTTATGAAACGCTTGCCGTCAAAGCTTCCGCCTGCGTGGAATGCGGTATCTGCGAGGAACGCTGCCCTTATCAGCTTCCGATCCGTGAGATGCTGAAGAAATGTGCCGATGAATTCGGCGAATAACTGCCGTCATGAAAAGAGCCCGTGCTTCCGGCCTGCTTCTGCCGGATGCACGGGCTGTTTTTCAGCGGAGAGGATGGGATTTGAACCCAAGTGCCAGGAATTACCCGGCAACTTGATTTCGAGTTATCATTTATTCCGGCTATACAGCAGCATCTTTGATTGTTTCAGGTCATCTTATCCGATATGCATTATGTAAAACAGTCAAGTGTTTTCAATACTTCTCGCATATCATGACCTAAAACAGCCTAATACACGCATAAGATAACGCAAAACTTATAAAAGTGATTTTTTATCAATTTTTCCCGTTTTCTTGCAAAAATGCAAGAAGCCATGCAAGAAAAGATCGGGATTGAACTCATCAAAACGCCTTTCAAACCTGAAACACACAGAAAGGATCACAATGATGAAATACGATCAAGAAGCCTTGGAAAAGGCCCCGGAAATTATGAATGATTTCTTCGTAATTTCTTCCAAGTCTGTCAATGCTGAGAACAAAGACTACATCTCCTTCATTCAGTCGTCTCAACAATTTCATATATTGAGGGCGATTAAAATCTTTTCCGGACTTTTTATCAATATAACAATTCTTCTTCGAGATACCGACAGCTTGCATAGCCATTATTTGCCTTTCAGCATTTTGGTCTGCAGCTCGCACATTCTCAGAAGTTCCAGTCTCCGGAAAAACATCTCCTTCCGAACTGAATCCGTAAACCATGCCGGATCAGGTTCAGCAATCAGGTTCAGGCCGATACTTTGTACAGCTTCTTCTGCCGCTTCTCTCTGAGAAACCGCACCGTCTACAGTCAGACATCTGGCACCGTCAAGATCGTCATAAGCAGTAAATGCCTTATTAAAATCCATCAGCGGATACAGTCCTGTCAATCGATTTGTACTATGATCCGCAAAGAACCCCCAATTTCCGGCATGGCGGTCTGAATTTCCAATCAGATAGTCAAAAATGTTCATCATTCCGTATGCTTTTTCAGAGGTCTTCCGGATTAATTCTTTTCGATCAATATCATTATTGAGGCAGTAAATGTCCACATGTTCCATCGGAACTATTCCTACATCTTCAGATGTGATCAGACTGCTTCGCGTCACACGTTTTCCTGCAAATACAGATTCCTCATAATGAACAGAATCCATATCAAAACAGTCAGCGATCCGTGACGCCAGAAGTTCTGCTTCCACATCCCGTTCGTCACCGTCTTTCAGAAGATAAAAAACGCCGTTATCGCGAATCCATGCTTTCGGCGCTACACCCTGAGTGGCAATATCACCGGCCGCATCGTTGTGCTCCATCAGTTCTGCGTTCTGCGCCGTCAGTTGAATTCCCCTTAAACTGACATCAGCAAATGCATTTGAAAGAGAATGACGGTACAGGCTGATGTCTTCAAATTTCAGTTTTTCTCCTTGCGTTTTGATCCAGTAAACATCCGTAAGACAGACTCCATGGTAGGATATGGCAATCATGGATCTTTCACGGTCCGTAACAGCCTGAACGGCTCCGATACTGTTTAGAATTTCTTTGACATAAGCACGGTCCAATGTCAGGACTCGAGAGGCACACCAGTAATAAAAATTGCTCAGGTTGTTGATTCGAGTTTCAATATCGTCTTGCTCTGCATGTTCCAAATAAAGGTTATATGGCATGAAAGATGGATAATAAATCGTACAGGAACCATCCTCGCGGATTGACGCCACGCGGCGGTTTTTATGCATGATCTGATACCTTTTCCAGCCTTTTGCCAGTGCAGAATTGTTTACTGAAATACTCATACTATCTGCCGTCACCTGCTTTCTTCTATCATTTCCCCGTTCCCGTCACCGGAACACTATTTCAGAAGCAAAGCCGCTCTCTTTTGAATCTGCTTTGCAATGAGACGATACCGTTTTTCCGATACATTATAGCGAGGGTTCTTTTTCAATCGATAAGTCAGCAATCGACGAAGCTGCTCACAATTTTCATCCTTCATACAGGCCTTCGCTTCGCTGATAAAGTCATTATATGCCTGCGGAAGCAAGGTTGATACATATGCCTCGAATGCCTCCTCTGACTCAAGGTCGTCTCTCCCCGCAAAGTTGAACAGCGAATTTCCATGGTCAAATAACGGAGCCGGTCTGACGATCTTATTCGTTCTATTATCGATCAAAACACCGAAATTCCCGAAATGCCTGTCGGTATTGCAGATAACAGCATCAAATACGATCATCTCATTCAGTGCATTCACGAATTCTTCTCCCAAAGATTCATAAAACGCCCTTACTGCCTTCATTCCTCCGGTCTTTACAATTTTTCCAACCGGCACATAAGAATAATCTTTGCTCGTGAATATCTCACACGCGGAACAAAGCATTCCTTTCCATTGTGACAAACGATATTCAATGGCATTGACGCCCATTATTTTAGCCACTTCTGACGCATAATATTCAGAATACGGCTCAAACCCGGTGTTGGATGCACCGGACGTTCCGCCTTTATAAAGAAATACCTTTCCCGAAATTCTTCTCCAGCATTTGGGCAGCATTCCGGTCGTAGTAAATTCCGGACTCGACATCAAAGAAGACCGCAAAGAGGATCCGTATCCGGTGAACGCAATCAGTGCCAGGATGTTGCTGAAGTTATGATCGTATAGATTATATTTTTCAAAACTGCCCGCGAAATCCTCTTCAACGATCCAGTAAACGTCATTGAGCGACAGTCCTTTGGAAACTGATATGATATCCATCGGGCGATTGATGCTCAGTCCGCATTTAGAAAGAAAATTATTCACAAAGGCCCTGTTTTTGGGTATCGTCCTGCTCCGAAGCCAACGGCTCAGGCCTTCATTGCTCTCAGCCATATCCATCGGCAGCAGGTCTTTTTCTTCTGTTGTCCATGTGACAGACACAGCGGGATTTCCGGTATTTTCGATAAGCTCAAATCGCATTACCGGTGTGTCCATATGTTTCATGATATAGGCCATTTTCTGCCTCCTGAAAATCTGCGCCGGATGATATACTGCAGCTATACAGACATATTTTACAACATAAGTACTTCTATTTTACCATAACCTCGTCATTTTACAAGCAAAACGGCTATCTGTTCACGATCATCATAAAACAAGCCCGGTAAAATGCAGAGCATCGCATGTTTACCGGGCTTCTTGCGGAGAGGATGGGATTTGAACCCACGTGCCAGGAATTACCCGGCAACTCGATTTCGAGTCGAGCTCGTTATGACCACTTCGATACCTCTCCAATGGTTATCAAACCGCTGATCAGTATATCACAGTTTGCCGGAATCTTCAATCTGTTTTCGGAAAAAGCATCTTCGGCACAAATGTTTACTTCCTTTTCCTGCCGTGGTATAATGCACGCCGAAAGGTCCGGTGCACCTCTTCCGGCGCCTGTATATCTGAAATTTTCAGGCATTTCCGGCAGATCCGGAAAACGTCTGTTTATCTGGAGAGAATCATGAAATCATTCATCGCCCGTTTTCATACTGTCAGCCGGAAGGCAGCGGACTGGTCCGAAAAGCACCCGCTCGGGTTTCTGTCGGTTCTGTCTCTTTGTCTGAATCTGATCCTTGAGATCATGAGCCGGCATTCTTTTATCAGCGCCTTCAGTTTTCTTCTGCTCCACCCGTATCTGTTTCTTCTGAACGGTCTGATCATTTTTGCCTCGCTCTCCCTCAGTCTGCTTTTCAGAAAGCGCGGCTTTGCCGTTCTTCTGATCAGCATCATCTGGATCCTTCTGGGGCTGACGGACTTTATACTCCTTTTCATGCGGACCACGCCGTTTTCCATGGTGGACATTCTGCTGATCCCGTCCTGCATCAGCGTGATTTTCGTCTATCTGAACATACCGGAACTGATTCTGATCGGGATCCTTCTGGGACTGCTTATTCTTTCCCTGGTCTTCTGCTTCAAACACATGAGGACTTACAGCCGGAATCTGAAAAAATCAGGTCTTACTGTCTTTCTTTCTCTTGGCGGTATGGTCCTTATTCTGTTTCTTTCCGTCGTGATCGGTGCCGTACCCGACGAATATCCGGAGCTTCATCAGGCCTATCTGGACTACGGCTTCACCTACTGCTTCACAAGAAGCATCTATGATCGGGGCATCCGGCGTCCGGCGGATTATTCCGAAAGCGAAATTGAAAACATTATCGATGAAATGGAGGAGGACCTTTCCGGTATTCTGGAAACGGATGACGCGCCGCCGGCAGCAGAACAGCCTGACATCATTTTCGTCCAGCTGGAATCCTTCTTTGATCCTGCGCGGCTGAAGGATATCTCCTTTACGACCGATCCCGTTCCCGTCTTTACCGGGCTTCGCAAAAACTTTCCGAGCGGTTACCTGACCGTCCCGTCAGTCGGCGCAGGAACCGCAAACACGGAATTTGAAGTGCTGACGGGCATGAATCTCGACTATTTCGGTGCAGGCGAATATCCGTACAACACGGTCCTTCTCGACAAAACGTGTGAAAGTGCGGCTTATATTCTGAAGGAAAAGGGCTACAGCACACACGCCCTTCACGACAATGTCGGTTCCTTCTACAACCGTAATCTGGTCTATCCGAATCTGGGCTTTGACACCTTTACGTCCCTCGAATACATGAATGACGTGCATTACAATCTGCTTGGCTGGGCGAAGGACTTTGTTCTCACTGAAGAGATCCTGAAATGTCTGGATTCCTCTCCGGAGCCTGATTTTGTTTTCGCGGTATCCGTTCAGGGACACGGCCGCTACCCGGATGAAGTGATCAGCAGCGCCGATGAAGAAGAAAAGCCGCTCGAAAAGCTTCTGTACTGGTTTACGGAAGAAGCTGAAACAGAGGATGATGCGGAGGAGACCGGCGGCCATCACAGCGGAAATGTGACTTCAGCCATTAATACAGAGCAGCTGAAGAATCTGCACATCCAGCTGAAAAACGCCCCGGAAGACGAAGCGCTCGCGGTCCAGTATCTGTATTATGCAAACGAGCTTTATGAAATGGATGCTTTCATCGGCGCACTGGTCTACGCGCTTTCTCAGTATCCGGAGCCTGTGGTGCTCGTCCTGTACGGAGACCATCTGCCGCCCTTCGGCTACACCGGAGAAGATCTGAATGACGGGACCACTCCCTTCGAATCCGAATACATCATCTGGTCAAATGATGAAAGCCTTCTCAGCACTGCAGAGGATTCCTCGGAAAGTGCCGACCGTGACCTTGCAAGTTATCAGCTTCTTGCACGTGTTTTTGAACTTCTGGACATTCACGAGGGAACGATCCCGCTTCTCCATCAGACCGGCATGAATGACCCGGATTACGAAGAAAATCTGAAAATGCTGGAATATGATATGCTTTACGGCGAGATGGCTGTCTGGAACGGTGAAAGCCCTTATGCACCCTGCGATATGCAGATGGGCGTCACGCCTGTCCGTGTCACCGGCATCATTCAGGTCGGCGATCTTTACTATGTACGGGGCAGCGGCTTCACGCCTTTTTCCACGGTCCTTCTGGATGAAGATGACGTGGAGACACACTTTGTCAGCAGCAGCGTACTGGCGGTATACCGGGAAGACTGGGACGAAGACGCTCTGTCACTGTCGGTCGTCCAGGGTCTCGAAAACGGTTCCTTCTTAAGCAGCAGCGAGCCGTATAATTTGCAGCGATAAGCAAAGGTGTCAATGGGGACGGGTCTCGCGGGGAAACCGATGTGGGGGCTGGGGGAGACCTCCCCCATGTAA
>JAZUFC010000150.1:0-4936 GCA_045640465.1 Lachnospiraceae bacterium
CTGTTCCGTCTCTCCGCTCTGCCTTTCGGGAATCGATTGATCAGCCGGTAAATCCCGTTTCTGTACAGCAGAAAAGCTCCCGCGAAGCCTTGCAAAAGGCCCGCGGGAGCTTTTTATTTACCTGCTCCGGTTCTCAATCCCCCGGTTCCAGATAATCCGTTTCCAAAATGAACATGCCGTTGACATCGGCAAGATAATCCTGTGCCCACGGTTCAAATGCGATCCATACTTTTCCGGGTGAGACGGAGAAGCCGAGCTGTGAATAGGTATCGGCGGTGATCGTCAGGTAATATCCGCCGTTTCCGTCAGACTCATAGCCCACTTCCTTGTACATGCCGGCTCCGATCGGACCGGGATTCATGCCGCTTTCTCCGAAGGATTCCGCGTAGAACGCATCCGTCAGATCATAGTAATAATCTCTGTAATAATCCGTTCCGCACATTACGACATGAACATGTCTCCCCGTATCATTGTAATAGACCTCCGACCAGGGAGTAAACGCAGCATTTTCCCAGTCCATTTCAACAATGTTGCGATAATCGCCGTCCGTTATCAGCGAAAATACGCGGGGCGAGATCCCCCAGTATGTGCCTGCCGCCATCCGGTCTTCATAGACTGTCGTAAAAAGAATATAGCCGTTGCTTCTGAAGGAAATGAAGCGCATCTGTCTGCTTTCCGCATCATAGTTCTGATACGGATCGTAACCGTCCGAAGGATCATAGGTGAAGTCAAAGCAGGAATCGGTACCGAACCCGACTGTATCTCCGCATCCGAAAACAATAAAAGCACGCGGACCGCCGCCCTCTTCCTTTTCAACGAGAATCGTGTCTGTCAGTCCGTCGAAATCCACGTCTGCCGTTACAGAACCGTCAAAGGGAACATAAACATCCACGAGATCATCGGTTTCTGTTTCAAAAGAACCTTCCTTGATCAGATCGATCAGCTCCGGATCTTTCTTCACAGCATCCAGCGCAGCCAGACAGATACTTCCGAGCGAATCGCTGCCGCCAGCTTTCCAGATATCTCTAAGCAAATATACACAGTCATCAAGCTGATCCCAGATATATTCGTAGGTGGATTCCAGTTCGGGATCGTCGTAATCAAAGCCTTCCGCTTCGATGATCCGCAGAATATCGGTATCGCTTGAGCACCACACATATTCCACAGCCGCTTTCAGATCATCATGGATCACACTGCAGATCTCCGGCATGATCATGCATGCATACAGATACGCGTCAAATTTCACGTTTTCTGATTCTTCGGCATATTTCAGCACGAAATCACGCAGCAAAAGGCCCTGAGCGATCGTCAGCCGTGTATTCAGGGTCTCATAACAGAACTGCTCGAATGCTCCGGTACTTCCGCAGTAGGTTTCGTACGTATCCGTTGACGTGATCAGTTCCTCCGCCAGAACATTGATCTCTGCGATCGGATCCTCTGCATCCTCAAGCACTGCGAATACGCCGGCATCTCCTCTCAGTACGCGATACGCAGCAACAAAACTGTCCAGAATGTCCTGCTTGTCCGGCTCATATCCGTCCAGCCAGTCATACTCATCCAGCCAGTCATATTCATCCTTCCAGTCTCCGGACAGCATATCCCACAGAAGCTCACAGCTGTCATCCAGTCCTTCCGCCACATCCCAGATATGATCGGCAATATTTTCCGACAGCATATCAATTTCATCAGTCAGAACTTCGGCTTCCAGATCGTTATCGGAATCCAGTCTGTCATATTCATCATACAGAATATCTTCGAAATAATTATTCGCTTCATCCAGGAAATCCAGTCTGTCTGAAAAGAGCTCGTCTACTTCATCATAGATGCTGTCATAGAGTTCCTCCATATTCTCCGTATCATAAATGGAGCCGTCGTTGATCAGCGTCTGTACGTATCCGGCAATGTATTCGCGGATCCGGATGCAGAGATCTCCTGATTCTTTCCGGACATCCTGATAGAAGCGAAAAACTCTGTCCCGGTTATTCACATAATCTTCATACGTCACGATATCTTCGGCAAGAAGCTCGTACCAGGAATACATTTTATCTGTCGTCTCGTACATATCGTCTATAATGGCGCTTTCCACGTCATAACAGAGCGGCAGTACGTAATCATCCGGTTCGGAAGTCTCTTCATTCTCACCGGCTTCCGTGCCTTCTTCTCCGGTTTTGCTGCCTGCTTCGGCCTCTTTTGCCAGCTCCGGAAGCTCTTCGGGATCTGTAAGAGCTGTCAGCTGGTACCAGCTGTCACTCTCCCAGTGATCCTCCTCAAAAAGCGGCTCCGTCTGTCCGGTTGTGATCTCTGTTTCACCGTTGTACAGATACTCCGAGTACAGCGTACCGTCCGGAAGAAGCTCTGTCCGGTTTTCCCATTCCTCACCGCCGTGATAACCGCCGAGCCGGATACCGGTTCCGTCTGTTCTGCCTAAGACACCTTCCATGCCGGTGCCTGCCATTCCCACATAGACTGCCGCATGATCACGGAAGGTGTAAAGATCCGTCCGCCATTCCGCCATGGAGGCGCCTGCCGAGATCAGAAGCTCTTCTGTTCCGTCTCCGTCCACATCGTACAGATAATAATCGGGTATGGTTTCACGAAGTGCTTCTTTGTCCCAGTCGCTGTATTCGTACGCGCCCCAGCCGTCAGCTGCTGCAGCGATCCGTTCATCGACCCATCTTCCGGTCGTCAGAACATCATAATAAGCCTGATATTCATTCTCCGCATAAACATTGCGGAAGGTGCCTGCCGAAAACTCCATATCGTTCGGGATCACCCTGAACAGCCGTTCATCGTCTCCGAGGGCACGGACTTCGAACATGGCGTCTTCGATCTTTCCCTTCGCCGCTTCCATGGCGTCTTTCACACCCTGATTATTGAAAATTCTGTCCCAGACAGATTCTTTTCCGTCGTCAAAGGTAAACGCATCATAAGCGATCCATGCACACTTCAGATACATCAGCACCGAAGAACGAAGCTCCTCCAGATCAAAGGTCTTGTATTCACCCTGCGCATAGGTATCGTAGGTGCGGTAGAAAATGTCCTGAAGCTCTCTGCATCTGCGCGTCGTCAGAACTGCGGCATTCTTCTCCTGATAGCCTGAAAGCTTATCGATCGCCCAGAGTGCAACCTTGGATACCGGACTTTCTTTACCCGTAAGAAGAGCACTCACCACGTTTTCCACATTGTTTTCAGCTGCTCTCTCAAGTACAAAAGAGAGAGGCTTGAACAGAAGCGCTGCGGTATTCTGATCATGATAGGCGTGATAATCCGCAAGCAGTTCATAAGCACTGTCACCGATCAGAACCTCACGGATCTGATCGTCCGGATTTTCCGCACTCTTTTTATTCGGTCCGTCAAAAACCGCTTCCAGCGAACCCGCATAATAGCTGTTCGCCTGTATGACGTCCTGACAGTACGCACCGAGATCGATCAAATCACCGATCTTAAAAAGACTGACGCCGGATGCAATGTCTGCTCCGAGACTGCCTTCATTGAGCTCCAGATAATCCTTCCACGCCTCATATTCCGGAGTTTCCGGTCCTCCGAACAGCATATAATCCAGCAGATCGCTGCTGACTGCCTTGTAAGCTCGGTCAAGATCCTTTACATTGTCCTTGAACAGAAGCAGTCTGTATCCGTACGGAGCATCCGGAAAGAGATCGTTTAAGCTCTGACCGACTTCATCTATGACTTCTCCGGCAGATTCCGGTATCTTTTCCATCACTTTGAATGCGCTTTTCGTGTATTTGCTCCCTTTCTGCAAGATCTCAAAAAGCGTCTGTTCCGATTCAAAAGGCTGGATGAGACGGATCATCAGATCGGTGATATCATCCTGATAAGCGCCGCCCCAGAGCGCGTCCACTTTCAGATTCGTCACGACATCGACGACGGACGCCAGACCGTAGGTAAAATCTCTGAGAAATCCATCGTCAAGGATGTCCGGACGGTAGCCGGGATTCTCCATATATTCTTCCGCCAGATCCATGAATCTGCTCTGCCAGGCGTAAGCGGAATGATAGTAAAGCTTTCCGTCCCCCCTGTCGAGAAGATAAGTGCCGAAACAGTCCATCATCGGCTCTAACAGATAATAGTTTTCTCCCTCAAAGGAGATCTGCGGAAGATCCGGAAACTTTCCGAGACAGTCGAGCAGAATGCAGGTGATAAAGTAGTTTGCTTCAAACGGCTGCGGAAAGATCAGGCTGCAGACATCTCTGTAGGAAACATAGTACCGGCCGTCATACTCCAGCATGTCAAGGAAGCCTGATTCTTCGGTATAGATATCAATGGCCTCAGCTTTTATTCTCACCGGTTCTTCCTCCGCCGGTACATCCGCATGGGATGTGACCGTTCCGAAGCATAAAAGAACCGCGAGTAAAAGCGCCGTTGTCCGTCCTGCAAGTTTTTTCATCATACTGCTCCTTTCTGAAACCCGCCCTCCCGGGGCAGGTAATGCGGCAGAAGGCCTCCCTGCCTTCTGCCTTTGTACGGCAATCGGGAGGCATCAGCAGACTGCTGTCCTCCCGAAAGATCACCGTAACGTGCGTACCGGACCTTATCCCGCAAGATCCTTCTCTTCACGTGTAATATTTTTAGCCCATTTGTATTTGAAGAAATGATGGAACACAACAGGCCATTTGATAAATTCGTCCGAACAGAGCAGGAAATAGACCCACTTGACCGGAAGCTTCAGCCAGAATGCGGCAATGAAGCCCAGCGGGACCGCATAGCACCACATCGTGACCGTATCGCAGATCAGACCGAAACGGCTGTCGCCGCCCGCCCGGAAAATACCGGCGATCAGAAGCGTATTCACTGCGCCGCCGGTAATGTAATACGTGCTGATCAGAAGCATAAAGCGAAGGTAATCCTGTGCCTGCACGGTCAGTTCCGCCGAATAGATCCGAAGCGTCAGCGGGATCAGCAGGAGAATGATCAC
>JAZUFC010000151.1:0-8805 GCA_045640465.1 Lachnospiraceae bacterium
AAACGGGTCAGGGTGAAAGACAGTCAGAAATAGCAAAAAACCGAAAAAGAGAGTTCCGGCCTTTGGTGAATGAAGGCCGGAGCTCTCTTTTTAATCAACAAAACGGTAACCGACGCCGCGGACGGTCTTTAAGTAGCGCGGATCTGAAGGATCCGGTTCGATCTTCTGCCGCAGCCGGTTGATGTAGACCATGATGGCATTCTCATCAATAAGCGAGTTTTCCCAGACCAGCTCGTAGAGCAGTTCTTTTGTGAAGATGCGGTTCGGATTATCAAGAAAAAGCTTCATCATGGCGTTTTCCTTGCCGGTCAGCTGGATCTCTTCACCGTTTCTGTAGAGGCGCAGAAAGGCGGTGTCATAAGAGAAAGGACCGACATGAAGGACCTGACCGAAAGACTGGCTGCCCCGGCGTATCAGTGCCTTTGCTTTGGCACCGAGCGTGACCGGATTGAAAGGCTTGACGATGTAATCATCGGCACCGAGCTCCAGACCGTGGATCGTGTCGAAATTATCTTTCCGTCCGCTGATGACGATGATGGGAATCTTGTTTCCGCGTGCACGAAGCGTGGAAATGACGGAAAAACCGTCGATTCCTTCCATGTTGATATCCAAAAGAAGAAGATCAAATGAACGGCTGTCGATGAGCCGGAGGCATTCTTCTCCGCTTTTTGCGGTAAAAGCCTCCATTCCGTTGGATACGATGATTTTTTTTATGAGAGCCAGAACCGATTCATCATCGTCTGTGATCAAGACAGTATTTGACACGCAATATCCCCCTGTTTATAATGAAAACCGGCAGGTTTTTTGTTGATACTATTATAGTTCTTTTTTCCTCTGATGACAAGGAGCGGGTGATGAAACTAAAATATAAATTGTCTTTATCGGCAATCGGAATAATTGCAGCCACGAGTGCGCTGATCATCGGGATCCTGATCAGTCTGTACGGATTTAAGCGCATCGAGAAGATCCTTCTTCAGGAATATGACGAGCATCTGATCGATCTGGGAAGAGCCGTGGACCGGAATCTGGAAAATATGATCGACCGGTGCAGGTATGAACTGGACCATGAAGTGACACGAACAAAAGTGACAGAGGGACAGGCATACTATCTGCAAAGCGGAGATCTCTCTCTTCTTTCTGACGCCATCAACAGAAATCCGGAGAGGCGAAGCGGCGTGTTTACCGGTTACTGTATCTTTCAGGATGGTGAGCAGATCCTTTGTTCGCAGAGCACAGGCGAAGAAACACTTACTTTGCTGAATGCGGTCGAGCAGTCCGGAATCGCCGTACTCGAAGGCGGAAACGGTAAAAAATATGTGACCTTTGTTCAGGAATCCGGCGGCCTCAGCTATATGGGACTTGTTGATCTGGACCGGTTCTATCAGGATATCGTTGTGGATTCCCTTCAGGAGTTGTTCTGGGTCGTTCTGTACAATTCGGAGAACGGGCTTCTTCTGGAAAACCATCAGGTCGTAACGAACTACCGCTCTCTGACGCCGGAAGAAATGGAAGCGAGGGAGGATGGCTTCTCGATCATATCCCTTGTGCAGAAAGCAGGAACGGATATGACAGACTCGTATGACTATTTTGAGAAAAAATCCGGGAAGACAGTCTCCTGCCGGATCGCGGTACTGGTAGATTCCGGAAGCAGAAATCAGGTATTTACGATCGGCGTGGCTGCAGATCACGATATGATCACGAAGCCGGTCGGAACGGTAACAATATGGCTTCTGACGAGCGCCTGGCTGCTTGCCATCTGCATCGTGACGGTCATGATCGTTTATCTGAGACTTTCCGGACAGTTCCGTGAAACAAACAGGAAGCTGGAGGAAACGAAGGAGGAACTGGATACACAGAAGCAGCAGGCACATGCACAGAGACTGGAACTGATGGGTTCCATGACAGCGTCCATTTCTCATGAATTCAATAATATGCTGACGCCGATCATTGGCTACAGTCTGATGATCCTGGAAAAAACAGCGGAAGAGGATCCGGTCGGTGATTATGCGGCAGAGATCTATCAGGCCGCGGAAAAGACAAAAGAAATGATCGACCGTCTCTCTTCACTGACAAGAAAGAATACCGGAGAATCATATACGGAAGTCTCCGCAGGCGATATTGCCGGAAAAGCGGTGCAGATCATTCAGCCTTCTCTGCCTGAAAATATCACATTAAAGGAAAAGCTGTCCGATGAAGAGATCGTTCTGCAGGGAAACGAGACAGAACTTCTGCAGGTTTTAGTCAATCTGCTTCTGAACGCGATCCAGGCCTTGTCGGATAAGAGCGGAAAAGGAGAGATCGTGATCGGTACGGAGCTTTCGGAAGGTCAGGCAGTCTTCAGCGTTTCCGATAACGGACCGGGCATTAAGGAGGAAGACATTACACGGATATTTGAACCCTTCTTTACAACAAAAGAAGGCGGAAAAGGCACCGGCCTCGGACTGGCGATCTCCAGACAGGTAGCGGAATCGCATGGAGGAAGCCTGAGTGTGAGTTCCGAATACGGTAAGGGGGCACGGTTTAAACTGGTACTTCCGGCAGCGAACCGTACATAAAAACGGGAAAGGACAGGCGCAGCAAACGCACCTGTCCTTTCCGTTTCAGAAGGCAAAGATCACTTTATCCAAAGCGCAGACCGGAATCTGCGCTCCGGAAGGAAAATGAGATGATATTGCGATTATTCGGCGTCGATCACGATCTGACCGTCAACACGTGAGAAGTTCTTCATGTATTCCCAGACAGTCCATGCATCGTCATTGGTAACGGTGTGGATCCTGTTTCTGTTGACAGAAAGGAAGGTGTACGCATTGCCGTCAGCGCTTTCGAAAATGCTGACGTCCAGAATCTGCGGACGGGATGCTGCCGGAAGAACATGATCGCTGTTGAATGCGTATCTCTTCTGGTAGATCTCGGTTGCTTCCTGACCCCATTCGCCGAGGTTCGGATCATATTCGTATTCGCCGATGTTGTTCAGTTTCCAGACGGTGGAGCCTGCAGCTTCGAACATGCCGACTTCATCAAAGGAAGACTTGGAACCGCCGATGTAGAAGATCGGAAGAAGAGCGCCTTCTGCAACGCCTTCAAGATCGACACCGGTCGTCCAGACGCCTGCATCGGGCATAATGCCTGCAAGCTTGTCATAGTAGCTTAAGCCTACCTGCCAGGTCTTCATGGAACCCATGGAGAAACCGCCGAAGTAGATCTTTGTCTCGTCGATGAACGGATATTCTTCAACGAGCTGTTCGATCATTTCCCAGCAGTCATCAGCAGTGTATGCAACGTGCTGGTCGATACCGACTACCATGAAACCGTTTTCCTTACCGACGAGCGGCCATTCTGTCCAGGACAGCATAGCTTCACCTTCACCGCCGAAACCGTGGCACCAGAAGAATACCGGTACGGAATCTTCAACGGAAAGGTCGATATCATCGGGGATGTATTCGTAGATCTCAATGTTGGCACCGGAAGAAACGGTCTTGGTGTCGTTGACTTCGATGATGCCGTTTAAGTTGTACTTCGGGAAATCTCTGTATTCACCCTGAGAATAGTAGTATTTGCCGACGATGTCATCATAGGTGGAAAGAATGATGTCCGCATCAAAACCGGTCACATTCTCATCGGTGATGACTGCGTAGCAGTCCTGCAGATCTTTGCCGCCGTCTGCCAGATATGCCTTTGCGATATCTTCAGCATTTTCGGGACCGTTTACGATGACCATGGGGATGACCTTGGTAAGCTTTGTTGCGCCGAAGCCTTCACCCTGCATTTCTGCAGCATATTCAGCAACTTCGTTCGGGCAGAACAGAGCCATACCGGAGGGAATGCTTGTCAGACCGTCGAATCTCTGCTCTGCATAGTATGCATTGTAAAGATTGTACATGGTGTAGAACTTTGCGATGAAATCAGCGCCCTTGCCTTCGCCGTACAGCTGTAAGCCGTGGATAGCGCCGGGGTATACGTTTCCGCCTTCTCCGTCGTT
The DNA here is from genome assembly GCA_045640465.1 of Lachnospiraceae bacterium. Lineage (GTDB taxonomy): Bacteria > Bacillota > Clostridia > Lachnospirales > Lachnospiraceae > UBA1267. The sequence goes on from JAZUFC010000151.1 coordinate 3,980, forward strand.
CTTCCAGTCATCAAAACCGATACCGTTTTCGAAAACAACGGTCGGTCTGCTGGAATATGTGTTGTAGATACCGAAGTAAAGAGCCTTTGCATCTTCTTCGGTCTCAACATCCCAGCTCTCAACAGGGTTTGCGAACAGAACGCAGAGACCGTCACGGGCTGCGATCTCAGCAAAACCGTAATCCTGTGCGTACTGCATAGCGGTCTCTGCCGTGAAAGCTTCATCGCCGAATACAACGACGATGGGGGTCAGAGCGAGGATGTTGCCGACACGGTTGCTGGCCGGAACATACATATAGCATGTTCTGCCTGCGATCTCGACTTCATCGATACGCTCTTCCGCAACACCGACCATCTTTGCAGCGGGGTCGATCGCAGCAGCTTCCTCAGCGGGAGCTTCTTCTTCTGCATCGAGAGTTACTGTTAATGCATCGTCGGGAGCAGCAGTTTCTTCTTCCTCTTCTTCAGCAAAAGCGCTGAAAGCCAGAGTTCCGAGAACCATGACCATAGCGAGGAGAACGGAAAGCATTTTTTTGAAACGAATCTTCATAAAATAACCTCCATAAGATTTTGGCTTGCCTTCTTTAGTTTTCTATTTTAAACTTTTTATAAAACATGGACAGCCAAAAACGTAACTAATTTTTATAAGTTTCTTTCACGGCTGATTGAAGGATGGAGAAAGTATTGCTATAATTGGCGGCAGGACTGCGGCTGCGGAAGAAACGAAGCGGTCACGGCATCATACAATGCAGAAGCGGAAAAGAGGACATCAGTGAAAGTGATTTTTGTCAGACACGGTGAGAGCCGTGCAAATTCGATCAACGGAGCAGGCTATCAGATGTTTACCGGGCAGTGGGACTGTGAACTTACCGAAGCCGGAGAAAAACAGGCGGCAGATCTTGCCGGTTCACCGGTATTTGACGATGTTGACTGCTTTTTTGTTTCCGATCTTTTAAGAACGCGGCAGACCGCATCCTATTTTGCCGATCCGGAAAAAACGGTGATCGATAAAAGGCTCAGGGAGAGATCTCTCGGTGCTTTCGAAGGAAAAAACGTGGAAGATGTCAAAGCGGATCCGCTGTACCGGAAATACTTTACCGATCCTGCGTGGATGAATTTCCGCCATGATTTTACGGTCAGGGCACCGGAAGGAGAGAACTATTCGGATGTCTGCAGAAGAACCGGGGAATTTCTGGAGGAAGTGAAGCAGAAGGGGTATCATAAGATCGTGATCGTGGCTCATTTCTGTTCGATCCGCTGCATGATGAAGCAGCTTCTCGGCCTTTCGGAGGAGGAGACTGTGAAGATCCGTGTTGATCAGTGCAGACCGATCGAGGTCGAAGTGTGAGGAAGGCAGGAGAAAAGCTATGGTCTGTCATACAATGGCTGAAATGAAAAAGATCGATGCGTATGCGATCGAAAAGCTGGGGATCCCTTCGCTTACATTAATGGATACCGCCGCATCGGAAATGGCAAAGGAAGTCATTATGCCGGACGGCATTCACAGGAAGGGCAGGGCGCTGGTCGTCTGCGGTTCGGGAAACAACGGCGGAGACGGTTTCGCTGCCGCATGGCATCTGTTCCGCAGAGATATTGATATCAGACTGGTTTTTGTCGGAGATGAAGCTCACATGACGCCGGACTGCCACCGTATGATGGAACGTTATATAAAAGACTGCGACCCGGAGAAAAAGACATTTCTGCCGCTTGCTTCAGCGAGCTTTTCCGGCGTGGATGCGATCGTGGATGCGATCTTCGGAATCGGGATCGACCGTCCTGTGGAGGGAATCTACAGGGAAGCGATCGAACTGATCAATGCGTCAGCAGCGCCTGTGATCGCCTGCGATATACCTTCGGGACTGAACGGTGATACGGGGGAGATCATGGGAATCTGCGTGAAAGCGGAAAAGACCGTGACATTTACCTGCGGAAAGCCGGGGCTGTTTATGAAGGACGGACCGGAGGCTGCCGGTTCTGTGATCGTAAAGGATATCGGGATCCCGCTTGATAAGGTGATTCCGGGGATAAAGGCAGCGGATAAGGAGAACGAATAAGGGTGGAATATGTCAAATTGGGAAGATCGGATCTGAAGCTGTCTTCAGAAGAAATAAAGTCACTGGAAGAATGCTACGAACCTCATGTGTTATCCGGTGTTATGGCTCAGAACACACCGGCCGCAAGGACCGCTGAGCACGTGTGGATCAAAAACGGAAAGTACCGTAATAATTAAAAACGGCCGGTGCCTGAAGCTGCGCAGAATCCAAAATGTCACGGATAATTCTGTAAATCTCCTGATGTTGACCGGAAAGGTTGACTTTTCGGAAGCGGCAGAATATGCTTGAATACAAGTCAGACTGCAGATGCGGATATGGAAAACGATGCATTCTGCGGCGCAGAAAAGGAGAAATTCTATGGCATATCAGAAGATCAACGAAGAGATCACCCTTTATTATGAAGAGTACGGCGATCCCGCCGGAAAACCGCTTCTTTCCTGCCAGGAACAGTTCGGCGGGGAGGAAAACTTTATCCAGTACCTGACAGAAGCAGGTTTCCATGTATATGCGATCCAGATCCGCGGTTTCGGAAATTCCACGATCATCGATGCGGACTACGGTGAAGAGTGGTGGAATATCTGGGCGGACGATGCGGTTGCATTTGCGGATGCGCTGGGAATCGGGCGTTTCTATTATACCGGCTCCAGTCACGGCTCGGGCATCGGCTGGCACATCTGTTACCGCCATCCGGAGCGTGTCATCGCTTTCTTCGGAATCGTCTGCGGCCCTCACGAGAGAGGCGGTCTGGAGACTAGCCAGGCCAGATGGGAGACCATTCAGGCTGCACAGACCCAGGAAAGCTGGTATGCGTTTGTTGACAAGCGCTTCCCGCAGGGAAGACCGGAACTTAACGGAAATGAAACAGAAGAGGAGAAGGCCGTTATTCTGAAGAGACAGAAGGGATATGACTCCTTCCGGAACAGAAATATCATCTCTTCCCGCATTAATCCGAGAAAGCCCTTCAACTGGTGCAAGACGGAGGAGGAGCTTTCCGCACTGATGAGCACCATCCGGATCCCTTCGCTTTTAATGGGCGGCATCCGTGATGACATCGCAACACCCAAGACAATGCTTCGCTCCTGTACGGCAGTGCCGGACAGCAAGCTGATCCTTTATGAAAGCTCGACACACGGTCTTGTCAGTGAAAAACCGAAGGAGATCGTCATGGATATCGTGTCCTTCTGTCAGCAGAGAGGACTTTGATCTTTCGGCTGAATATTATCGTACGGGCGCAGGCAGACAACTGTCTGCGCCCGCTTGCATAAGAGAGCACAGTGAAGTATGATAGAAAAAAAGAAGCAGCAGGTGGCGATGATGAATACACTGATTGAATTATACGATGAACGGCCGATCGAGAATGTACTGGCGTCCGAGGTGTTTCAGCCGGAACGGACTGTGTTTCTGTGCCCGAAAGAGATCGCACAGAGTAAGACCGTCCGCGAGAAAATGCAGGCTTATTTCCGGCACTGCGGGCTGAAGACGGAGCTTGTATTTCTGGAATCCAGTCTGTATTATGCAGAAAAGCTGGACAGACAGCTCAGAACGGTCATCGGACAGTATCCGGACTGTGTGGTCGACATTACAGGCGGAACCGATGCTGCGCTTTTTGCCTGCGGCAGTGTCTGCATCGATCTGAACATTCCGGCTTTTACCTACAGCCGTAAGAAAAACTGTTTTTTCAATATTCATAATGCGGAGTTTGCGGATGAACTTCCCTGCACTGTCAGTCATTCGGTAGAGGACTGCTTTATGATGGCAGGCGGCGCATTCCGCAAGGGGCGCGTGGACAATGCCGTTCTCGGGAAGTATATTGATACATTTGATGAATTTTTCCGCATTTATCTGCTGCACCGCAACGAATGGAACAAGGCAGTCAGTTATATACAGGGTGTATCTCAGAGCGGAAAAGAACAGTCAGCGTCATTGTATGTTTCGGCGTCCTCAAAAGTCGGCGGTCCGAGAGGCATCAAATACAGTGCGCCCGAGGGCCTTCTCCGTTCGCTTGAAAAGCTCGGCTATCTGAAAAAACTGTCGATAGAGGGCAGTCAGGTATCCTTCAGCTTCAAAGACCGGCAGATCCGGACCTGGCTTCGGGATATCGGAAGTGTTCTGGAACTTTATGTTTATAAGCAGTGTCTGGAATCCGGCCTGTTTCAGGATGTGTGTACCAGCGCGATCGTAGACTGGGAGGGCGATTTCAAAAAGGATAATGTCACGAACGAGATCGATGTGATCGCCATGCGCGGGATCATGCCGCTGTTTATCAGCTGCAAGACCTGTGCGGTGGATACGGATGCGCTGAATGAACTTGCGATCTTAAGGGACCGTTTCGGAGGAAAAGGCTCCAAAGCGCTGATCGTGACTACGCAGCGCTGCAGAAGCATAACCAGACACCGGGCATTCGAGCTGGATATCGAGGTGATCGATCTGGACGATCTGAAGGCCGGAAGCATCAAAGAACATATCCGTTCGCTCCTCGGGCGTGAGTGATGAGGAGAAAGCAGATAATCTCCTTGAAATCAGGCCCGCAATTCGGTATACTGATAATACCAGGGTCAAAAGGCCGAGTACCCGGCAGGAGCTTGCTCATGCGGGTGCGAAGGCCTTATTGACCCGCAAAACACGAGAAACGAAGCTTACTACGCAGTAAAAAGCGGGAGTTTCGAGTGTTTCGCACCGCGGGAGTGCAGCGCACGGAGCGGTGCGGTATTAAAGCTGAGGGTTGAGATCAGCCCGGCAGGAGCTTGCTCATGCGGGTGCGAAGGCCTTATTG
>JAZUFC010000152.1:0-5133 GCA_045640465.1 Lachnospiraceae bacterium
GGTACGTGAATATCTGCAGTTCGTGGCGGAAGCCAAAAAGGTGGATAAGACAGCGAGAAAGAACGAAGTGGAACGGGTAATGGGACTCACCGGAACGAAGGAATACGAGAACCGGCTGATCAGGAACCTGTCCAAGGGCTACCGGCAGAGAGTCGGCATCGCACAGGCACTTCTGGGCGACCCGGGAATCATCATTCTGGACGGGCCCACCGTCGGTCTGGACCCGCAGCAGATCATTGATATCCGTGACCTGATCCTGAGTCTGAAGGAAGGTCATACCGTGATCCTGAGCAGTCATATCCTTTCCGAGATCCAGGCAGTCTGTGACGAGATCCTGATCATCACGAGAGGAAAACTGATCGCATTCGATACCAAGGAAAATCTGGAAAAGCAGTTCTCCGGTGACTTTGTGGAACTGGAGGCGCCTGCGGATGAGGCTGATGTAAAAGCAGTCCTGTCGCAGGTCCCGGAAGCAAAGAACGCAGCTTTTTCCTCTGCGAAGAGCGGAGTTACACGCGTACAGATCCCTGCGGGAGAGACAGATGCTTCCGCACTCAGCCTGAAGCTTTTCAAGGTATTCGCTTCTTCAAAAGTGGCGCTTTCCGAACTGAAGACCAATTCGGTCAGCCTTGAGGATGTCTTCATCCGTCTGACGCAGGAGCAGATCGCTTCGCAGGATGCAGTACCGGAAGAGAAGGAACCGGAAGCCGTTTCACAGACTTCGGAACCTGAAGGAGGGCAGAAGGAATGAAAGCTGTCTACAAGAACGAACTGAAAAGTTATTTTACCGGCGTGACCGGCTATGTATTTACCGCATTCATGCTGTTCTTTGCGGGAATGTATACCATGGCTCTCTGCCTGAAGCAGGGCTATGCGCAGTTTGAATATGTGTTCGGAAATCTTTCCTTCATATTCCTGATCATTATTCCGGTCATCACCATGCGTGTCCTTTCGGAAGAGCGCAGACAGAAAACGGATCAGCTTCTGTATTCGCTGCCGATCTCCACGACCGAGGTCGTTCTCGGCAAGTATCTTGCGCTTGTGACCGTGCTTCTGATCCCGCTTGCGATCATGGCATTCTATCCGCTGGTCTTAAGCATCTACGGAACGATCCATTTCCCGTCCGCTTATACGGCGCTGATCGCATTCTTCTTCATGGGAGCGGCATTCCTTGCGATCGGTCTGTTCATCTCCTCGGTGACAGAGAGCCAGATGGTGGCGGCAGGACTCTGCTTCCTGGTGCTCCTGATGAACTACTATCTTTCCAATCTTTCCAGCATGATCAGCGTTGCGGCTTATGTATCCCTGATCGTTGTGATCGCGGTACTTCTGGCACTGGGACTGATCCTGTATCTGATGACGAAGGATATGTTCATTTCCGCAGTCATCGCAGCGGTTCTCTGCTTTGCGGCGTTTATTCTGTACAAGACGAAGCCTTCCTTCTATGAAGGACTGGTTCCGTCTGTTCTGGAGAAACTTTCCCTGTTTGAACGGTATTATACCTTCATGTCAGGTTCCTTCGATCTTACCCAGATCGTATTCTTCTTAAGCGTCAGTGCGCTGTTTGTATTCTTAAGTGTACAGTCTCTGGAGAAACGGAGGTGGAGTTAAGATGAAAAAGTTTCTGAATTCCCTGAAATCAAAGAATCTGCGGATCGGCGGCTACAGCGTCGTTTCCGTGATCATCGTGCTTGTGGTCATCGTCCTGATCAATGTGGTCGTGAATGCACTTCCCGCAAAGCTTCGTCTGTTCGATGTTTCACAGAATATGCTGTATTCCTTCTCTGATCAGACAAAGAAGATCGTATCCGCTGCAGACCGTGATATCACCATCTATCAGCTGGCAAAATCCGGATATGAAGAGGATACGCTGATCTCCATGCTGGACCGTTATGCGGCCCTCAGCAGCAGGATCACGCTGAAGCTGATCGATCCCGATGATTATCCGACCTTTGCGGAGACCTACGGGATATCCAGTGTCAAGGACAACAGTCTGATCGTGGAAAGCGATCTCCGCTTCCGCTATATTCCTTACAACGATATTTTCGTAACGGAATATATTACGAATGAAGAGGACGGCAGCTATTATGCGATGGCTTCTTTAAACGGTGAGGAAGAGATCACTTCCGCCATTCACTATGTTCTGACCGATGAAGTACCTGTTGCTTATCAGCTGTCGGGCCACGGTGAGGCTGAACTTCCCGAATCTTATGTAAAGGCGCTGGAACAGGAGAACATGTCGGTTGAAACTCTGTCGCTTCTTTCCGTTGCCGAGATTCCTGAAAACTGTGATATTCTGATCATCAATGCACCGCAGTCGGAGATCTCCGACAAGGAAGCGGAAATGATCACGGATTATCTGGCAGGCGGCGGACGCATGATGCTGGTCACATTCCCCTATACGGATGAGAATGAAAAGATCAAGGAGATCATGGCATCCTACAACGTCACGCAGGAGACCGGTATCGTTGTGGAAGGTGATATCAACCATTACATCTCGACGGCTTCGCCTGCTTACATCATTCCGATCATCGAATCCTCCGAGATCACGGATCCGCTGAATGAGAATCATTACTTCACCTTTACGGCCCTGGCAGGTGCGCTGAAGACTAAAAAAGCGAACGAAGGCGAGACCATCACCAAGCTTCTGACGAGCTCTGAAGAGTCTTTCGTCAGTATGAACGTGGAGACCTATGAAAAGCAGGAAGGGGATATCGAAGGCCCGTTCTCGGTCGCTGTGCTGGTGGAACAGACAGATCTGACCTATGAGAACGATCAGGATACCATGATCGTCTGGGTATCATCCAGCTCTATGACGGATGAGAAGATGAATGAAGTGGTCTCCGGCGGTAATCTGGATTTCTTCCTGAATGCCATGTCTTATATGTCCGGCGAATCGAACAGCATCGCGATCCATTCCAAGAGCCTGATGACCCGCCGTCTGATGGTTCCCTCCGGTCATGCGACCGCATGGACTATTGTGCTTGAGTGGGCACTTCCGGTACTGATCCTGGCTGCAGGCGTTGCTGTCTACATGTGGAGGCGCAAGAAATGAAAAACAAACGCACCCGGAATATGGTCATTCTGCTGATCGCACTGATCCTCTGCGCAGGTCTGGCGGTCTTTGCCACAAAGCAGCAGGAGAAGCGTGAAGCGGCCGAAACGGAGGAGTCTCAGGAGATGATCGAGGTCCTTTCCATGGATCCCGCAGATCTGACCTCTGTTCACTGGGCCTACGGCAGAACGGAGTTTGCAAAGCTGGAAGAGACGATGACAAAGCAGGGAGACGGGACCTGGCTCTTTGACGAGGATCATTCTCTTCCCGTGGATCAGGAGGCTGTTCAGCGTTTCCTGGATGCGATCTGCCATATCAGCGCATATAAAAAGACGGATCTGACGGTAAAGGAAGCCGGCCTTGATGAGCCCTACTGTACGGTAGAACTGAAGGGCAGGGAGAACCTGAACTATTACTTCGGCGACATGACGCTTTCCAGCGGCAATGTGTATTTTACGATGGAAGACGGAATCGTCTACGTCGTTCCGAATGTGCATAAGGTACAGTTCGGTAAGCTGGCCAAGGACTTTGAACCGACAGAAGAGGAAGAAAAATAAAGCATACGGAGGGAAGAGCGGATACTCTTCCCTCTTGGCATATAAAAGCGGAGGGGCGTATGAAATACAGAATCGAACATGATACGATGGGAGAGATCTTTGTGCCGGAAGAGCATCTCTGGGGCGCACAGACGCAGAGAAGTCTGGAGAATTTCGAGATCGGTACCGAGCGGATCCCGGAGGAGACGATCCGGGGCCTGATCCTTCTGAAAAAAGCAGCAGCGGAGGCAAACTTTCAGCTCGGGAAAATGACTGAGGAAATGAAGGAACGGATCAGCGAGGCCTGCAGCCGTCTTCTGGAGGGAGACTTCCGTGAAGAGTTTCCTCTGAAGGTCTGGCAGACGGGAAGCGGCACGCAGAGCAATATGAACGTGAATGAAGTCATCGCGCATATCTGCAATCAGGACGAAGAAAAGCCGGCGGTCCATCCGAACGATCATGTGAATCTTTCGCAGAGCTCTAACGATACATTCCCGACAGCCATGCATATCGCAGCAGCGGAGGAGATCCAGAACCGGCTGCTTCCCGCAGTCAGTGAGATGATCGACTGTCTGAAGAATCTGGAGGATGAGAACCGGGATCTGATCAAGATCGGACGGACACATCTGCAGGATGCGGTTCCCATCCGCTTTTCTCAGGAGATCAGCGGCTGGAGAGGCATGCTGGAGGAGAATGAACGCATGATCCTGGATGCGTTCTCCTATATTCAGAAGCTTGCGATCGGCGGAACGGCGGTCGGAACCGGTCTGAATGCACCGGAAGGTTTCGATGCGCTCTGCTGTGAAAAGCTTTCCGATATGACCGGCGTGGATTTCATCCCGGATCCGAACAAATTCCATGCGCTGACTTCAAAGGATGCCTGTGTGTTCATGCACGGGGCGCTGAAATCGCTTGCCGCGAATCTGTTTAAGATCGTGAACGATATCCGTTTTCTGGCGAGCGGCCCGCGCTGCGGCATCGGGGAGATCCGGATCCCGGAAAACGAGCCGGGAAGCTCCATTATGCCGGGCAAGGTCAATCCGACCCAGTGCGAGGCGGTGACGATGATCGCCGTGCAGGTCATGGGAAACGATGCAGCGATCGGCATGGCGGCATCGCTGGGAAATTATGAGCTGAACGTCTTCATGCCGGTGATCAGCTATAATCTGATGCAGTCGGTCCGTCTTCTTTCGGACGGCATGAGATCTTTCGTGAAAAACTGTCTTTCAGGGCTGAAGGCGGTTCCGGAGGTCATGGAAGAGAATCTTTCCAAGTCTTTGATGCTCGTGACCTGTCTGACACCTTTGACCGGTTATGAAAAGGCAGCCGAAGCCGCAAAGAAAGCATTCCGGGAGGGAACGACCCTGAAGGAAGCGGTCCTTTCTCTGGGACTTCTGACAGAGGAGGAGTATGATGAAAACGTCCGGCCGGAAAAGATGGTATAAAGAAAGCGGAACCGCCGCTGACAAAGGCATTTTACCGGAGTAAAGTAAGAAAAGAAGCATTAACCGCCGCAAAACGGCAGTGATTACAGCGTATATG
>JAZUFC010000153.1:0-6720 GCA_045640465.1 Lachnospiraceae bacterium
ATGCCTTCTATGAGATCCTGTACGCCCACATGGAAAGGGACCGGTACGGTCTGCATTCGATCCTGAATCTATATTATGATACGGATAACGACTATCTGGTGAGAAGATCCATTCAGAAGCCGCCGTACAAGGAAAAGCTCCGCCTTCGCTCCTACGGGATCCCCGAAAGGGACAGCATCGTCTTTGCGGAGCTGAAAAAGAAATATAAAGGCGTCGTTTACAAGCGGCGCGAAGCCATGCCTTATGACGAAGCGGCTGCCTTTCTTGCGGGAGAGAAAGAGCCCGAAAAGGAAACGCAGATCACAAGAGAGATCGCGTATTTTCTGAAGCATTATCATCCGGTCCCCAGGATGGCTGTCTGCTATGAGCGTGAGGCTTTTTACGGAAAAGAGGATCCGGAGTTCAGACTCACGGTGGACCGGAATATCCGCGCAAGGAAGACGGATCTGTCTCTTCTTTCCGGCAATGACGGAGAACCGCTTTTTCAGGATGAAAGGTATCTTTTGGAGATCAAGGCGGCAGGCGCACTGCCTCTGTGGCTTTCACATGCGCTTTCCGGACTCGGGATCTTCCGGTCATCCTTTTCCAAATACGGAAATCTTTATCAGAAAAACAGAGCGGAGGCTTTGATCGATGTTTGATTCTATACTGACAAATAATACGGGACTTGAATTTCAGGACGTGATGATCTGTATTCTGACTGCATTAGCGCTCGGCTTTCTGGTCTCGTTCCTCTATATGAAAACGGAAAAGCGCCCTTCCAAGAATTTTGCGGTCTCGATGGTGCTTCTGCCGCCGCTTGTCTGTGCGGTCATTTCCACGATCAACGGAAGCCTCGGAACGGGCATTGCCATCATGGGCGCGTTCTCACTGGTCCGCTTCCGTTCGCAGGCGGGGACGTCCAGATCGCTTGTGCTGGTCTTTTTCGATATGGCGATCGGTCTCGCCGCTGCGACGGGATATCTGTTCTTTACAGTCAGTCTGGGGATCCTGATCGGTGCGATCTATGCGGTTCTGACACTGACAGGCTACGGCGTGAAAAAAGGCGGGACGGAAAAGAGGCTAAGGATCGAGATACCGGAAGATCTGGAATATGAAGGCGTATTCGATGATATCTTTGAAAAGTATTTTTCGTTCTGGACGAAGGAATCGGTTAAAACATCCGATCTCGGCAGCATTTTTGAACTGAAGTATACGGTCGTTCTTCGGGAAAATGTGAGTGAAAAGGAACTGATCGATGCGCTGCGTGTCCGGAACGGCAATCTGCAGATTTCGCTGAATGTGCAGAAAGAGGACCGTGAGGAACTGTAAGATGGCCAATATCTATGACATTGCCAGAGTGGCCGGCGTTTCCCCGACAACGGTCTCACTTGTTTTGAACGGGCGCGGCAGCGAGCTTCGCGTGGCAAAGAAAACACAGGAACTTGTGCTTCGAACCGCAAAAGAACTGAATTATGTGCCGAATGTGAGTGCAAGGCGCCTGATGGACAGGGAAAAAGAGGAAAGTGCCGAGATCGGGCTTTTCTGGAGCCCGGACCAGCATGCGGATTATCTGGGGGATATGATCCGGAAGCTTTCGGAGATGCAGGAGAATGGCGAGATCCGCCGGATGAATGTGACGATCTATCCCTTTGAGAACGGGCATATCGACAGAATGGACAAAGTCCTGAAGAGTTCCTATGCGCACGGTTTTGTGATTCCCATGTCCGATGAGGCGGACCGGATCCGCCTGGAGGAGATGGACATACGGGTGCCGGTGATCCTTCTCTATCAGGAGAGCGAACGCTTTTACGAGGTCAGTGTGGATAACTGCCGGAACGGAATACTGGCAGCGGAACTGTTTTTAAAGCGCGGGCTGAAAAAGCTTGCTTACATCGGAAATCTCAATCCGTCTCTTCCCGCACTGGACAGAAGAAAAGGCTTCACAGACCGTCTGAAGGAAGAGGAAGGGATCAATCTTTCGATCCTTTCCGGGGAAGACGTAAGCGGTTCCGGTCTGGATGATTTCAGTCTCGGCCAGCGGCTTTCCGGGCTTCTCTGCGAAAAGAAAGAGGTGCCGCAGGGGATATTCGCACAGAACGAGATCGTGGCGAACGGTATCGTGAACGGACTGAAAAGAAACGGCATCCGCGTACCGGAGGATACGGCTGTCATCGGCTACGGTGTGAACAGCCATGAGAACCGGGAGGAGGAAAAGCTGACGCTGATCACCTTCCCGGCGGAATCGATCGCGGAAAACACCTGGAAAATGATGGATATGCTGATCCGGCGCGAAGAGCCGGAAAAAAGACAGATCCTCTGCGAGTCTGAGATCTACTACGGAAGCAGCTTCCCGGAAAACGGGAAAGCAAAGGAATAACGTTTTAAAGATCCCGTGTCAGGTCCTTTACCCATTTGTATTTTTTGAAATGGATCATGACCCACGGGATCTTTCCGACTTCATCGAGACAGGTGCAGGCGTAAACGACAAGCGGATTCCAGTGAAATACGAAAGTGCCCAGAACGGCAAGCGGGATCGCAAGTCCCCACATGGTCACCGCAAGGCTGTACATGTCAAAAAGCGTATCGCCGCCGGCGGCAAAAATACCGTTGATGATGATGGTATTTACCGCACGGCCGATCATATAGACCGCCATAATGATCATCATGCCGACAAGGAGCGAACGGGCGCCTTCCGTAAGCCGTACCAGCTTCAGAAGAAGAGGCAGGACAAGGAACATGATGAGGGTGGACAGAAAACCGCAGAAAAAGGCGATGACGGCAGAGTAATCCCCGTATTTTTTTCCGGTATCCGGATGGCCCGCACCGAGTTCGTTTCCGACCAGGATCCCGGCACCGGAAGCCAGACCGTTGCACAGGCAGCAGACCAGATCACGCACCACAGAGGCGACTGAGTTCGCCGCGGTGGCATCCGTTCCCAGATGTCCCATGAAAGCGGAGTAGGAAGTGAAGCCGACGCCCCAGAGAAGGGAGGCGCCGAGAAGCGGGATCGTGCATTTCAGGAAATCCTTCAGGAGGATCCGGTTCGAACGGAACAGGCCCTTTACGGGAAGCGGGATGTAATCCTTCCGGAAGGAGAGACCGATGCAGACGGCAAGCTCGAGGATACGCGCGATCAGCGTTGCGAGCGCCGCGCCGCGCACATCCATGGCGGGAAGGCCGAACAGACCGTAGATCAGCACTGCATTCAGAAGAATATTGACGATGACCGCGCCCGAACTGATCAGCGCGGTCTCTTTTGTATGACCGGAGACTTTCATGACGGCCAGACAGCATTGAGAAATGCCTGTTAAGAGATACGACCAGGCTGCGATCCGGAGATACCGGATGCCGATATCGATCAGAACAGCCTCATTCGTGAAGAGACGCATGAGCATGCCCGGCATGAATTCACAGCCGAGAAAGAACAGCAGGGAGGAAAAACCGGAAAACCGCAGACTCATGGCATAGATCTGATCCAGCGTCTTCCGGTCGTTTTTGCCCCAGTACTGTGCTCCGAGGATCGTTGTTCCGGAAACAACGGAGGTCACGATCATATTCTGAATAAACTGGATCTGTGTGGCCAGCGAAACCGCGGACATGGCATTCTGTTCCACATTGCCGAGCATCAGCGCATCCGCAGCGGCTACGGAAGCCAGCATCAGACTCTGAAGCGCAATGGGAAGTGCCAGCGAAAGAAGACGTTTCCGGAATACGCTGTCATGTGTGAGTTCGGTCAGCATCCTGCTTTTTTTCATGTTGCTCTCCTTACGTAAGTTCAGTCTTTACCTGATTGTAGCGGACGGAAGAGGAATAAGCAACCGTTTTCCTGTCTCTTTTCGATTTTGACCGTACATATTTCCGGGCTTATGTTTACTTTTTTTCTGTTTCATGCTAAAATTAATTACATAGTGGCTAAATGGGTTTAGCAAAACAGAAAACGGAGGAATCAAATGGCAGATCAGATGACAATGATCACTCTCGGAGATATCATTCTGGGAGATGATTCACAGTATTATGTGGATGCGGTCCGCGATACGCTTGCAAATGCGGATATCCGGATCGGACAGATAGAAGTGCCCTATACAGAACGGAATGAGGTCTTAAGCGGCCTTTCCCGTGAACCTTTCCGTCTGGAGCCGCTCGCAGGACTCATGGATATCATGACTGCCTCCGGCAATCATTTATATGATGCCAAGGAAGAAGGCATCGAAGACACCAACAAATGGCTCGAGGATCACGGCATTCTTCATACCGGCAGCGGCATGAACCTGAAAGAAGCCAGAACACCCGCGATCTTTGAAAAGAACGGTGTGAAGGTCGGTGTCCTGAATTACAACTGCATCGGGCCGCAGGCAGCATTTGCAGGTGAGAACAAACCCGGCGGCGCGTATATCCGTATCTTTACGAATTTCTCCTTCGGTGCAGTGGCAAACCCCGGCGGTCCCGCTGAGATCGTGGAGACCTCATGCGAGTGCCAGTCTCTGGAATGGATGCTCGACGACATCCGTGCGCTTCGTGACAAATGCGATATTCTGTGCGTCTATTTCCATAAGGGCATCGTGCACAAGGCGGTGAAGCTTGCCGAGTATGAGTCTTTCATCTCCCATCTGGCGATCGATGCCGGTGCGGACGTGATCTTCTCTTCTCATGCTCATATCCTGCACGGCATTGAGATCTATAAGGGAAAGACCATCTATCACGGCCTCGGAAACGGCATTGCCTGGGTTCCGTCCTTAAGCCCCAACTATATTTTCAAGAATGCCAAAAAGAATGATGTTTTCGATCCGCAGGAGTGGAACGAAAAGCGCATCGAGCGTTTCGGCTTCGTGCCGGATCCGGAATACCCCACCTATCCCTTCCATCCGGAAGCGATCTACACGATCTTTGCGAAGTGCTTCATTGAAGACGGCAAGATCGTCAAGTGCGGCTGTGTTCCGGCCATCGTCGGAAAAGACGGCGCGACCCGCGTGGTAACGAGAGAGAACGGCGGCGAGGAAGTCTTCAATTATGTGCAGAAGATCTCCGACAAGGCGCATCTGAACATCTCCCTGTCCTGGGAAGGCGACGACATCATCATCAGTGAGAAATAAGAGAGGTGGAATATGTTAAGAGACTGTGCAAAATCAGGCACCGCCTTCAAAAAGCTTCTGGCTGTCTATGAGAACCGGGAGGAAGCACTGAAGAAGTATGTTTCCGAAGGAAAGAAGGTCATCGGCACGCTCGGTGCGGATGTTCCTTACGAACTTGTGAAGGCAGCGGGCTTTGAAACGGTACCGGTGCTTGCAAGGGAAGGCGCTGACCTTCCGTTTGCGGACAAATATCTGGAATATGCATTCGATCCCATGGTCCGTTCGCAGTTCGACCGTGTGATCGGCGGCGAATATAACGATCTTTCGGGACTCGTGATCTCCAATTCGACGGACGTTCTGATCCGCATCTATCTGTATTTCCGCGAAATGAAGCGGATGGAGAAGGAAGTCGTTTTCCCGGATGTTTCTTTCATGGACTGGCTGTTCACGAAGAACCCGGTTTTTGACAGACACAACGGACTCGTGATCGAACTCTTCAAAAAGGAACTGGAAGCATTCGGCGGCGTTCCCGTGACCGATGAAGCCGTGAAGAAAGCTGCAGGGATCAATAACGAAAACAAGCAGGCGCTCCGTGCGCTCGATGCACTCCGCACGAACGAAAAGATGCAGCTTACCGGTACCGAGATGCTGATCGCCGTGATCGCAGGCTTCTTTATGGACAAGGAAGAGCATACGGCACTGATCCGGGAACTGACCGAAGAAGCAAAGACCTGGCCGGAAGTCAAAGGCACCAGACTTTACTATACCGGAAGCGTTCAGATGGATACCGCTTTATACGAAATGATCGAAGAGAACGGCTATAACATCGTCGGTGAGGACCATGATTTCGGCGGCCGTGTATTCGACAGGGATTTCGATATGTCCCTTCCCGTGAAGGATGCTCTGATCGACTGCTATGTGAACCGTGAGTTCTCCAGCAAGAAGGCTTTTGTGAGCCAGCGTGTGGAAGCACTGGACCGCCTGACGGAGAAAGCAAAGGCAGAGACCGTGCTGTTCTTTACGCATGTATATGAAGAGGCTGCAAGCTGGGATTATCCGTCCCAGAAAAAGAGTCTGGAGGGAAGAGGTCTGAAGACCGTCGAGCTTTCCAAGATGCATTATCCGATGGAACCGGAAGAGGAAGCCCGTTTTCTGGAGCTTCTTTCAAAAGGAAAGGAGGAAGCGTAATGGCAGAAGAGCATAAATCAAAATCTTCGGTAGTCAAGAAACTGAATGCCACTAAGGAGGCCGGCGCATATCAGAAGCAGTGGTTCTTCGGCATGCAGGAACGCGTGGCGCAGGGTGAGGATTTTGCCTATCTGAATGCGGATGTTCCGATGGAAATCTTCCGCGCTATGGATATTCCCTTTGCGGTCAACCAGTGGTGGGCAGCGATCTGCGCCGCAAAACGGATGACCCGGAAATACTACGGCCTGTTAAGAGACGCCGGCTACCGTGACGATCTGTGCAGCTACTGCGCGACCGCTTTCGCAGAGAGTCTGGACCCTGACGATCATGCGCTGAATGAAAACGGCGAACCGATCGGTCCCTGGGGCGGACTGCCGAAGCCGACCTTTGCGGTGACGAGACTGACCTGCGACTGCCAGTCCAAGATCTTCGAGCTGTTTGCAAAGCAGCACGGTGCGGATTTCTATGTGATGGAGAACAC
>JAZUFC010000154.1:0-7234 GCA_045640465.1 Lachnospiraceae bacterium
GGATCTTCGGGAAAATCTCCGGAATATCTATGCGGCGGACAGTGCAAACGGCCTCACATCTTCGGATTATGCATCTTATCTGAAACGCTGGAAGGCGAATGCAACGGGTACGGATATCAACCGGAATTTCTCCACCGGCTGGGATCTGATACAGGAAAGAAACGGCCCGTCTTCCGGATCCTTCAAAGGAAATTGGCCCGGAGACCAGCGCGAAACACAGGTGCTCATGCAGGCTGTCAATTCGCTTTCCGGTCTGTGTGCGGCGGTATCCTATCATTCCTTCGGCGATCTGATCTACTATCAGTACGGGCAGACCGGGATCATGCAGGATCTGAACAAGGCGCTTGCCGTGAATCTTTCCAACCTGACCGGAAATTATCTGGCAGGCTATTCCAACGAAGCCGGCTTTGCGAACTGGTGCGTTCGTGAAAAAAACATACCCGCGGTCGTGATCGAGACCGGAAGAATGGAGACTCCGCTTCCGATCAGCGAGTTTTATGACCTGTGGCCGCGGCATATCTATGTCTGGGCGCTGCTTGCCGCCCTCTACGGAAACTGAGACCCGGACCTTTGTATCAGAAACATCCAACAGGAAGGTCCTTATACAAAAGGAAGAACATAGCATTGAAGAGACAGAAAAGAGAAGCCTGCGATTACGGTTTTCCAAATCCGGAATTTACGAAAGAAATGAAGGACACGCATGTGATCCTGACACCTGACATCTTTCCGACGCACATGGAGCTTCTGGCATCCGTGTTCCGGATGTACGGCTACCGGCTGGAGATCTGCAGAGACGACGGAAAGAGCGCGATCGATCTGGGACTGCGCAGCGTACACAATGACATGTGCTATCCGGTGATCTGCATTACCGGACAGATGCTTCATGCACTGACATCCGGACGCTATGACCCGCATAAATGTGCGCTGATCATGTTCCAGACCGGCGGAGGCTGCCGTGCCTCAAACTATATCTGGATGGAACGGAAAGCCCTTCACCGGATGGGCTTTGACGATGTGCCTGTGATCTCCTTAAGCTTCACCGGCATGGAGAAGCAGAGCGGTTTTCACATTACCCCCATGATGGCGGCGAAGGGGATCGTTGCAGTCCTTTACGGCGACATGCTGATGCTTTTAAGAAATCAGGTAAAGCCTTACGAAAAGAACGCAGGGGAAACGCAGAAGACCGTTGAAAAATGGTACGGACTTCTGACAGAGCAGTTCCGGAAAAACAGGGGACTGTTCGGAAAACAGTTCCGGAGGAATCTGCACGACATGGCAGCGGATTTTGCTGCGATCGAACGGCTCAATGTGAAAAAGACGAAAGTCGGGATCGTCGGTGAGATCTACGTGAAATACTCCGCATTCGGAAACAACGGACTCGAAGCGTTTCTGGAATCGCAGGACTGTGAATTCATGGTGCCGGGAGTTCTTGGCTTTATTCAGTTCATGTTCGACAATAAGAAGCTGGATCATGATCTGTACGGCGTAGGGAAAAAGAATCTGCCTGTGGCATACTTCGGCAGATTTTTAACGGAAAGGATCGAAAAGACCTTTATCAAGGTCCTGAAAGATTTTCCGCAGTTTGCGGCGCCGGCTTCCTTTTCCAACATCCGCAGGCTCGCCGATGAGATCATCGGACGCGGCGTGAAAATGGGTGAGGGCTGGCTTCTTCCAGCTGAAATGGCGGAACTCATCGAAAAGGGTTATGACAATATCGTCTGCGTGCAGCCTTTCGGCTGCCTGCCGAATCATATCATAGCAAAAGGCACCGTCCGCACGATCCGGGAGATGTATCCCCATGCGAATATCTGTCCGGTGGACTATGATTCCGGCGCATCGAAGGTCAATCAGGAGAACCGCATCAAGCTGATGCTGGCACTGGCAAGAGAGGGGGCTGAGGCATGAAGAGACTCGGAATCGATGTCGGCTCCACAACAGTGAAATGCGCAGTTCTTCAGGAAAACGGCGATATTCTGTATTCCAGCTACGAAAGACATCAGGCAAAGATCACCGGAAAGCTTTCGGAACTTCTGAAGACGGTCTCTGAACAGTTTCCGGGAGAAAAGATGCTTCTGTCTCTGTCCGGTTCTGCCGGCATGGGCATCGCAAACGAGCTCGGACTTCCGTTCGTGCAGGAGGTCTATGCGACCAGGATCGCGGTCAGAGAACGCGTGCCCGAGACGGATACGGTCATTGAACTCGGCGGAGAGGATGCGAAGATCCTGTTCCTTAAGGGAACGATGGAGGTCCGGATGAACGGAACGTGCGCCGGAGGAACGGGTGCGTTTATCGATCAGATGGCGGAACTTCTTTCGGTCACACCGGAGGAACTGAATGCGCTTGCGAAGAACAGCGGCCGGATCTATACGATCGCTTCCCGCTGCGGCGTGTTTGCAAAATCCGATATCCAGCCGCTTCTGAATCAGGGCGCATCCGGAGAGGATATTGCTAAAAGCATCTTCAGAGCCGTCGTGAATCAGACGGTCGCAGGTCTTTCGCAGGGTCGTCCCGTTGAAGGAAATGTTTTGTATCTCGGCGGGCCGCTGACCTTTTTTGATGAACTCAGACAGTCATTTGACGAGGTGCTTTCCGTAAAGGGCATCTGCCCTGAACATTCTCTGCTTTTTGTGGCTGTCGGCGCAGCACTCTCACCGGCATCCGAGGAAACGGATCTTGTAAAGCTTTCGGAAAAAGTGAAGGCTTTCTCATCCGAAAAGCGATACGAGGGTCTTCCTCAGCTCTTTGACGGAAGAGAAACGTATGAAGCATTCAAAGCGCGGCATGAGAAGGATTCCGGCGGTATCCGGATGATCGAAAAGCCGGAGGGAAAGATGTATCTCGGGATCGACGCAGGTTCCACGACTGTGAAGGCGGTCCTTGCGGACGAGAACGGAAATCTGTGCTTCCCCATGTATCAGTCAAACAGCGGAAATCCGGTTCCGGTCGTAAAGGCATATCTGGAAAAGCTTTACGAAGAGTTCCCGGATATCGAGATCGCCGGCTCCTGCGTGACGGGATACGGCGAAGACATCATCAGGAATGCGTTTTCGGCAGACCTCGGCGTGGTCGAAACGGTGGCACATTATACGGCAGCCTCCTTTTTCTGCCCGGATGTGGATTTTATCATTGATATCGGAGGTCAGGACATCAAGTGCTTCCGGATCCGCAATCATGCGATCGACAGCATTTTCCTGAACGAAGCCTGCTCTTCCGGTTGCGGTTCATTCCTGCAGACGTTTGCGGGCGTTCTGTCTCTGAGCCCGCAGGAGTTTTCGGAAAAAGCGCTGTTTGCGGATACGCCTGTGGATCTGGGTTCCAGATGCACGGTGTTTATGAATTCGTCCGTCAAACAGGCACAGAAGGACGGCGCATGCCTTGAAAACATTGCTGCGGGGCTTTCTCTGAGCGTTGTCAGAAATGCGCTGTACAAGGTCATCCGCGTATCGGATCCGACGCTACTCGGTGAACACATCGTCGTGCAGGGCGGTACATTCTTAAGCGATGCGGTGCTCCGGGCTTTTGAACTGGAGGTGGGACACGACGTCCTCCGGCCTGCGATCGCAGGACTTATGGGTGCTTACGGCGCCGCGCTCTATGCAAAGGAAAAGGGCCTTGTAAAGAGCAGTATCATCAGCCTGAAGGGGCTGCGGACCTTTACGCACAAGGTGACGAGCGTCGTATGCAGCGGCTGTGAAAACCACTGCCGTCTGACGGTGAACACCTTCCGGGACGGAAAAAGGTATATTGCGGGAAACCGCTGCGACAGGCCGCTTCGTAAGAATGCGCAGGAGGAACCGCTGAATCTGTACGAATTCAAACGGAATCTTCTGAAGACCTGTGCGGATGACGAAAAGGAAGCAGACGGAAGAAAGACGGTCGGCCTTCTTCTGGGACTGAATCTGTATGAGCTCCTTCCGTTCTTCTCCACGCTCTTCCGGAAGCTCGGCTACCGGGTGATCCTGTCAGGAGAGTCTTCGCACGAGCTTTATGTGAAGGGACAGTATACGATCCCTTCCGATACGGTCTGCTATCCGGCAAAGCTTCTCCACGGTCATCTCGAGGCGCTTCTTGAAAAGAAGCCGGACCTGATCTTTTATCCCTGTATGAGCTATCAGGTGGATGAAGGCCTCGGCGACAATCATTACAACTGTCCGGTGGTCGCTTACTATCCGAAGGTCCTTCAGAATAACGTGCGTCTGCCGGAAAACGTCCGTCTCATCACGGGCTTTATTGCGATCAACGACCCGAAGAGCTTTCCGGGACGTTTTGTCCGGATGATGAAGGAATACGGCGAGACGCTGAATGTCCGCGATGTGAAAGCTGCGGCAAAGGAAGCGTATGCATCCTACCATGCACACATGCGGACGATCAGGGAAAAAGCGCAGGAATATATGGAAAAGGCAAAAGAAAGGAACATGCCGGTCATCGTGCTTTCCGGACGTCCGTATCATATCGATCCGGAGATCAGTCACGGGATCGACAGGCTTATATGCGGACTCGGAGCGGCAGTCATTTCCGAGGATTCGGTGGCCCTTCTTTCTAAGCCATTTCAAACAACGGTACTGAACCAGTGGACCTATCATTCAAGACTCTATCAGGCTGCGCGGTTTGTCACGGAAGCAAAAGATGTGAGAGCAGAGCTCGTTCAGCTTGTTTCCTTCGGCTGCGGCGTGGATGCGGTCACGACGGATGAAGTGAGGTCCATTCTGGAAAGCCGCGGGAAACTGTACACACAGATCAAGATCGATGAGATCACGAATCTCGGAGCCGTCCGCATCCGCTTAAGAAGCCTGTTTGCGGCCTGCGGTCTGAAGGAACCCGAAGGATAAGAAAACGGCCGTACGGAGGCAGGATCCGGACAGATCAAAAGAATCCGGATCACAGATATAGAACGAAAAGAAATACAGCAGGAATACAGATCTATGGATATTCAGAAAAAACTTGCAGAGGAACTGAACATCCGCCTTTCACAGGCGGAAAGCGTGGTCAGACTGATCGATGAGGGCAACACGATCCCCTTTATCGCACGGTACAGAAAAGAAGCGACGGGATCGCTGAACGATGAGGTCTTAAGAAACCTGTATGAACGACTTCAATATCTCCGCAATCTGGAGGACAAGAAGGAGCAGGTCATACAGGCGATCGACTCTCAGGGAAAGCTTACGGAGGAACTGAGAAAACAGATCTCGGATGCAGAGACACTTGTATCCGTGGAGGATCTGTACCGCCCTTATAAGCAGAAGAAACGCACCCGTGCCATGATCGCGCGCGAAAAAGGGCTGGAGCCTCTGGCGGAAAAGATCCTTCTGCAGGAAGTGACCGACCTCAAAAAAGAAGCGGTAAATTATCTTTCCGATGCGGAAGGACTTGAGGTGAAGACTGTTGAAGAGGCTTTGCAGGGCGCAGCGGATATCATCGCGGAGCAGATCGCAGACGAAGCAGAGTACCGGTCCGCGATCCGCAGGTTTACGATGAAGAACGGCCTCGTGACGTCGGAAGTCAAAGATGAGAAGGCAGATGAGAACGGCACGTACGAAGTCTATTATCACTTTTCCGACAGCCCGGAAAAATGTCCCGGCCACCGGATCCTCGCGATGAACCGCGGAGAGAACGAAAAGATCCTGAGCGTGAAGATCGAAACACAGGAAGAACAGATCCTTTCCGCCATGGAGCGCATGATCATTAAAAAGGACGACCCGGAAACAAAGCAGTTTCTGAAGAGCACGATCCGTGACAGCTTCCGCCGTCTGATCTATCCTTCCGTGGAGCGCGAGATCCGTTCGGAAATGACGGAGCGTGCCGAAGAGGGTGCGATCAGAGTCTTCGGAAGCAATCTTTCTCAGCTTCTCATGCAGCCGCCGATCGCGGGAAAGCGGGTCCTCGGCTGGGATCCGGCCTTCCGTACCGGCTGCAAGCTTGCCGTTGTGGACGAAACGGGAAAGGTGCTTGATACCACGGTCATTTTCCCGACAGCGCCGCAGAATAAAGTGGAGGAATCCAAACGGATCCTGAAGAATCTGATCCGGAAATACGATGTTTCTCTGATCTCTGTCGGAAACGGAACGGCTTCGAGAGAATCGGAGCAGGTGATCGCAGAGCTCATCCGCGAGCTTCAGAAGGAAAACAGAAGCGTCCAGTATGTGATCGTCAGCGAAGCGGGTGCTTCCGTGTATTCGGCATCAAAGCTTGCCACGGAGGAATTCCCTGAGTTTGACGTAGGACAGAGAAGCGCAGCCTCTATCGCAAGAAGACTGCAGGATCCGCTTTCGGAGCTTGTCAAGATCGATCCGCAGGCGATCGGCGTCGGCCAGTATCAGCACGACTGTGACCAGAAGAAGCTTTCCGAAGCACTTTCGGGCGTTGTGGAGGACTGCGTGAACCGCGTCGGTGTGGATCTGAACACGGCATCGGCGTCTCTTCTGCAGTATGTATCCGGCATCAGCAAGGCCGTGGCTTCGAACATCGTGGCCTACCGTGAGGAAAACGGCCGTTTCAGAAGCCGTCAGGAACTTCTGAAGGTGCAGAAGCTCGGACCGAAGGCTTTCCAGCAGTGCGCGGGTTTTCTGCGTATCCGGGGAGGAAAGGAGCCTCTGGATGCGACGTCCGTTCATCCGGAATCCTATGAGGCGGCAAAAAAACTGATCAGAAAAGCGGGACTGGACGAAAAGACGCTCGGGCCGGAAGGCTTCCGGGAGATCAGAAAGGCGGTTCCCGACACCGGTAAAGCGGCGGAAGAACTCGGAATCGGAAAGATCACGCTTCAGGATATTCTGACGGAACTTGAAAAACCGGGTAGAGATCCCAGAGAGGATCTGCCGAAGCCGGTCCTGAAATCGGACGTTCTCAGCATGGAGGACCTTTATGAGGGAATGATCCTGAAGGGCACGGTCAGAAACGTCATCGATTTCGGCGCCTTCGTGGATATCGGCGTTCATCAGGACGGACTGGTGCATGTATCGCAGATCAGTAAGGATTTCATCCGTCATCCTCTTGAAAAAGTCAGCATCGGAGATGTGGTCGAAGTAAAGGTCCTGTCGGTGGACCTGAAAAAGAAGCGGATATCGCTGACCATGAAGCTGTAAAAGAAGTGTTGCAAATCTTTACAGGTATGGTATGATAAATAAATCGGTTTATACTGCCGATAGTGGAGATCTACGGGGAGATGCCTCCATATCCTGTGGCTGCATGCAGTGAGCTGCCGCAAAACAGAAAACAGCCGTTCTGGTTTCGGACA
>JAZUFC010000155.1:0-8598 GCA_045640465.1 Lachnospiraceae bacterium
ATGTTTCCCTCTCTGAAAAGTACCGGCAGAATCACTTCTGCCGGGGCGACTGTCTGTTACTCAAAAGTCTGGTTGCGTTCCTTCACGTAGAAGACGACTGCCACGCCGATGGCGATGAGCACAAATACGATCGCAATGCCCAGGATCAGCTTCAGGGTATTGTTGCTTCTTGTCTGATTGACATCGCTCGTACTCTCTTCGGTGCTTTCCTCAGGTGAAGATTCCGGCTTGGTCAGCTCTTCCATGCTGATGGATTCCTCTTCCTTTTCAGTTGCTTCCGGCTGCGTCGGCTCTTCGGATACAGAAACCGTCGGCTGCGTCTCCGTGACACTTACCTGCGGAACCGTCGGCTGTGTCGGCGGGACGGTCGGCTGGATCACCGGCGGAGCCGTCGGCTGCGTCGGCTGTGTCGGCGCGGTGGACTCCGTTGTAGGTTCGGTCGAAGGCTCATAGCGGTAGGATTTCTTGATATCCGCCTGCACCGGTCTGGAGGCCAGCTTGCCTTCCGTACTCTTGGTACGGATCAGATACTTGCCTTCTGTCAGGCCTTCCACCTTTTCGCCTGTGCAGTCCTTCCACTCGGTGTCGCTTTCCTTCCGGTATTCCATCAGGGAGTTGACATTCAGGATGGTGCCGTTGGCTTCATCATTGATGCAGTTCGTATAAGTCAGTCCGGCGGGTGCGTCCTCTCTCGGAAGCGTAATGATCTGTGCATCGGAATCGCCGGTGTTCTTTCCGTCGCCTCTCTCCTTTACATAGATCGCTGCGATATTCTCGCTCACCGTGATCTCGAATTCATCGCCGGTGATATCATAGTAGGTCTTCTGGTCTTCACTCCAGGCCATGGAATCGGTCACGCCTGTCAGAATACCGGTATCGGAACCGTTTGCTTTAAATTCTGCTGTGGGTGTGTCGCATCTGATGAACTTGCGGATCTCGTATTCGACTGCCGCGGACGCAAGCTTCTGATTCTCCTTGATATACTTTCTGCGGACATAATAGATACCGTCTGTCAGGCCTTCCAGTCTGCCGTTCGGGCAGTCCTGCCATTCCTCGTCTTCCTTATGGTATTCCATCGCATCGCTCAGACCCGCAATGCTGCCGTCGTTATTCTCTTCTGACTTACAGTCATTGATGATCAGATCCTTCGGCGCATCCTCTCTCGGA
Source organism: Lachnospiraceae bacterium (assembly GCA_045640465.1). GTDB lineage: Bacteria > Bacillota > Clostridia > Lachnospirales > Lachnospiraceae > UBA1267. The sequence continues at coordinate 1,168 of JAZUFC010000155.1, forward strand.
AGCAGGATCTCCTGTACTTCGGATTCTTCGATTCCGGCTGCCGGATCTGCCTTGATCTTTACATACAGATACTCTGCCGTCTCATCGACCTCGACCTCGAAGGGTTCTTCATCGATCTCTTCGAAATTCACGCCGTCCAAGCTGTAGACCAGATTCTCTTTCAGATTTGTCAATACTCCGGTATTTGCACCGCTTGCGGTAAAAGTTGTATCTGGTGCTTCCGGCTTTTCGACCTTATCAAATTCAATCTCAATAGTCACTGCCTTCGAAGCAAGAAGCGCTCCGCTCACGCCTTCCACTGCGGGCGTAAAGCCGCGGCGGATATAGTAGATACCCGCTGTCAGATCCGTGATCTTTCCGCTCAGGCCGATGCAGCCGAGCCAGTCTTCACTGTCCTCTGCCTTGTATTCCATGGTATCGTCGATGCCGTCGATCTCACCATCCGCAACATCTTCTCCTGAACATCTTACTATATTAAATGATAAAGGTGTTTCTCCTCTCGGAAGCTCGATCGCCTGTGCCTTGGATTCTTCTCTTCCGGCTTCCGCATCTTCAAAGATCTTCACATAGATCTTGTCCGCATTTTCCGGAATATCCACAACGGCTTCTGTCCCTGTGATCTTCTCATAGACTGCGCCGTCCGTGCTCCATTCCATTGTTTCATCCACTCCGGTCAGCACACCCATGTCTGCACCTGTTGCAGTGAACATTGCTTCCGGAGCTTCCGGTTTTGCATGTTCCTTCACTGTCACAGTCACAGGCTTTGACGCCAGAACGCCTGCCTCACCGTTCCACATGGTACGGACTTCATAATCGCCGGGCACCAGTCCGGTAACTTCGGTTCCTGCGCAGAGCGTATAGGAAGCTTCACCTGCGAGACGGTACTCATAATAGTCCTGCATGTTCAGAAGCTTTCCGTCATTATCAAAAGAGACTACGCATGCCTGTGCTTCCACGCCTTCGGGCGCGGCATTTCTCATAAGAATCACAGTCTGAACATCGGATTCTTCGCGAACGCCTTCTTCCGCCGCCGTCTTCACATAGATCACATCGATGTTTTCAAGATTCTCCAGAACCAGTCCGTTCAGATCCGCTTCCGTGACTGCAGTATAATTCTCACCGTCAAAGCTGTACAGCGTTGCTGCTGTCACGCCGGTCAGGATACCGCTGTCGTCACCGTTCGGCGTGAAGACCGTTGCCGGTGCCGCAGGCTTCTGATGCGGATTCACCGTCAGGGTAACGGGAAGAGAGGGAAGCGCCTCTGCTGTATATTTTGTGCGGAACAGGTAGTTTCCTGCCGCAAGTCCGGAGATCGTACCGCCGAAAGCTGCACAGTCCGTCCAGCCCTCGCCGCCTTCCGGCATATATTCCATCGTACCGTCCACGCCGGTGATCGCACCGTCCGTGTCAGTCAGGTTCGTGCAGTCCGCCGCATTCGCAGCAGAAAGCGCAGGCGCCTGATTCCGGGCGATCGCAACAGAAGATGCTTCGGAATTGGAGGTGTACACACCGTCACCCATCAGCATGACCTGCAGATAAGAAGCTTCCTGCGGAACACGGGTCGGCGCATAATAACCGTTCTCATCCGGCGCGATCCTTGAGAAGGAACTGACGGTATCCCACTTCCATGCCATGGAATTGGTCACATTATAAAGAAGAAGACTGTCTTCACCGGTCACGGTATAGCCGATGCCTGTCGGAGGCGTCAGCTGCTTCATGTTGACCGTAACGGTCATCTGTGCTTCCGAATAGTCCATTTCGGCATCGCCGAGGAAGCAGGCCTTCAGGATATGCTCACCGGGTACAAACAGACTGCCGGAAGCCGTAAACTGCGGAATGCTGCAGCCGCCGCCCTGTCCGGGAACCAGATCGACTGTGCCGAATTCCTGTCCGTCAAACAGAAAATGGATCGTCTTGGCATTGCTGAAGCTGCTTTCGCCTGCACCGTCCTGCAGATGGATCCATGCAGAAGCATCCGCATTGATGACATCACCGTAGGTGAGCGTCATGCTCGACGGTCCCATGCTCAGATAGGACGGAGAAATATCCAGCCACTTGGTATAGACAGCGGTTCCTGCAAAAACAGAATCGCTGCTGAGCACAAAGGGCGCCCAGACACCGTTTACGTACACTTCGGTATTTGCAGTCAGCATGTAATTCTGTGCGCCGGAAGCGTCCGGAAGCGTTTCGATGCTGATGCCGATCGAATAATTCTGATTTGCGATGCATGCACCGTCTTCCGCAAAGCTGCCGTTCCACGCGGCATCATATTTCACGATATATCTGCCGGAAGCATCCGTTTCCTCTGCCGGAACCGTGGGGATCATGCCCGCAGACGGGTCTGTCACGTTCATCAGATCGATTCTGGTGATGGGCGTGATGTCCGTGCCGCAGGAACCGAAGCTGATCAGCATATACAGGATCGTCTTGTCGGCACTCAGCCACTGAGAAGTGATCTCTGGTCCGTTCTCGCCGAGATCGATCTCCACGTCGTCCGCAAACACATTTCCCGCTGCAGACTTGACGGCCGCATAAAGACCGTACACGCCGTCCTTTGCAAAATAAGCATCCGAGGTTTCCTTAAACTCGGTACGTTCCTCGGTATATTCCTGATCGTCTTCACCGGTCAGTGTTTCTGTCCAGGTCTCTTCCTTCACGACTGCCGCATACAGGGAGTCCTGATCCAGCCGGCTGTCAGCTGCGACGCCGACACTCTCTGCATCGATATAATCCATGACCGGAAGAGAGCCGCGGTAAATCGAGGGCTCACTGATTCCGGTGAACTCTACCTTATCAATAACCGTACTGTTTTCGTTGCCGCCGGGAGTTGTCCCGCCGCCCGAAGGATCCTCGTTTCCGCCCGGGGTCGTTTCGCCGCCCGAAGGATTCTCGTTACCACCGGGAGTCGTCTCGCCGCCCGAAGGATCCTCGTTTCCGCCCGGGGTCGTTTCGCCGCCCGAAGGATTCTCGTTTCCTCCCGGGGTCGTTTCACCGCCCGAAGGATTCTCGTTTCCGCCCGGGGTCGTTTCGCCGCCCGAAGGATTCTCGTTTTCTCCAGGGGTCGTTTCGCCGCCCGAAGGATTCTCGTTTTCTCCCAGAGGACTTTCCTCTCCGGATTCCTTGGGTTCTTCCATTGCCAGCGCCGTATAAGAAAACAGATACGGCAGTACCAGTATCAGACATACTATAATACTGAGTAAACGTTTTTTCATCGGTTCTCCTCCCCGGTATATGCATCGTACCATTCCGTAAAACGATGCGTGATACCGTTTTCTTTGTAAGCGATGACTGTGTTCAGATTCACATTCTCAACGCTTTTGAATATATTGCTCTCCACATACGGGTTTTCTTTTTTCAGCTCTGCGATCAGCCGCTTGACTTCCTTCCGCTTTGAAAGTTCACCGGAATTGGCCGCTCCGTTCAGGGTAAGTCCTTTTTCGGAGGCCTCCGTAAACCGGCAGGCACACTGCAGAAAACGAAGTCCGTGATGATCACGGAAATGAATGATGTCCTCTTCGCGGATCAGATACATCGGCCGGATCAGCTCCATCCCCGGAAAATTCGTGGAATGGATCTTCGGCATCATGGTCTGCACCTGACCGCCGTACAGCATTCCCATCAGGACCGTCTCGATGACGTCGTCAAAATGGTGCCCCAGCGCGATCTTGTTGCAGCCAAGCTCCTGTGCCTGACGGTAGAGATAGCCTCTCCGCATCCGCGCGCACAGATAACAGGGTGACTTCGGCACATCCACGACCGCCTCGAAGATCGGACTTTCAAAGATCTCCAGAGGGATCGAGAGCCGCTCTGCATTCTCTTCGATGAGGCTGCGGTTCTCCGGCAGATATCCGGGATCCATGCAGATGAACTTCAGTTCAAAATCAAATTTGTTGTGACGCTTCAGCTCCTGAAAGAGCTTTGCCATCACCATGCTGTCTTTGCCGCCCGAGATGCAGACCGCCACACGGTCGCCGGGCTTCAGCATCTCATAAGTATTGATTCCTTTGGCAAAAGGTGTGAAAAGCGTCTTGTGAAACTTTTTCCGGATGCTTTTCTCCACGTCCTCCAGAAATTCCGTGTCCGTCATGTCATTCCCAGACTTTCCAGGGCGCCTTGCCGCTTTCCCAAAGCTCTTCCAGAAGCTTCTTTTCACGCTGGGTATCCATGCACTGCCAGAAGCCTTCGTGCTGATAAGCCATGAGTTCGCCGTCGGCTGCAAGCCTCTGCATCGGCTCCTTTTCAAACACGGTGGAATCGTCCTCCAGATAATCGAAGATCTGCGGGTTCAGAACCATGAAGCCACCGTTGATCAGTGTGGAATCCGTATCCTCTTTTTCACGGAAGGACTGCACCTGTCCGTCTCCGGAAATATTCAGAACGCCCTTTTTCTGCGCGATGTTCGCTGCGGTGATGGTCGCGATCTTTCCGTTCTTTTTATGGAACTCCAGAAGCTTCGGAATGTCGATATCCGCTACACCGTCACCGTACGTCAGGAAGAAAGGTTCGTCTCCGACATACTTTCTGATCCGCTTCACACGCCCGCCGGTCATGGTATCATAACCCGTATCGACGACCGTTACCTTCCACGGATCCGCATGCGAGGAATGTACCTCGACCTGATTCGTCAGAAGATCAAAGGTCACATCCGCATTATGCAGATAGTAATTTGCAAAATATTCCTTGATCACATCCTGCTTATAGCCTGCGCAGATGACAAATTCATGAAATCCGTAGCTTGAATAGATCTTCATGATATGCCACAGGATCGGCTTTCCGCCGATCTCGATCATCGGCTTGGGTTTCAGATGACTTTCCTCACTGATCCGCGTGCCGAAGCCTCCGGCCAGAATGACAACTTTCATTGGTCTGTTCTCCTTCAACATCCGGTCCTCTGTCTGTTTTCTGAGATCATCAGCGGTCAAACAGGCAGACGAGCCAGTCTTTTACGCATCCCGGGATCTCCCGTAAATGCCTGTAAGCCGTCCCTGCGGACAGCTTCCAGTCTCTGGCGATCGCTCCGGTGCAGGATAGCCCCAGGTCCTCGCCGATATACATTGCCCGGTACAGATGGTATTTCTGCGTGACCACCAGTATCCGTTTCGCATCTTCCGGATCCGTACCGTTTTTTCCGGTATTCTCTCCGAAATACGCAGCAGCATTTTTCATGCTCTCAAATGTGGAGACCCCGTGATAATCCGCGATCATGCTTTCCCGCGGTATCCCGCGGTCCGCAAGATCGGCGATCATGTGGTCCACTTCGTCATAACCGTCATCTGTGTGATCTCCCGTCACAAAGATGACCGGCGCAGAATCGCCTTCCCAAAGCTCCTGAACCGTGTCCAGACGCCACCTCAGCATCGGACTCAGTGTTCCGTCTCCGTAGACGCCGCAGCCCAGAACCAGAATTGCGTCATAAGGCTCCGTCTCTTTTGTCAGGATCGCTTCCGTGATCTCTCCGGATGAAAAGATCCTCTTCCGCTCTTTCAGGATAAATCCTGCTCGTACCGCAGTAAAGAACAGGATCACGGCAGCCGCGAAAAGCAGGATCCATAAAAGGATTTTCTTTATTCTTCTCATGATGCCGTCAAAGAAGTATTCCCCGCCCGAGGGTAAAGGAATAGATCCACATCTCCTTCACTGGTTTTTTAGTGATCTTCTGAAGCGCCCGCCTGTAAAGCTCCAGCTGAAGCCTGTACTTATCCTTCAATGCTTCGGCCTGAAAGATCCTGTCCGTTTTGTAATCGACCAGAACGATACCGTCCTCTTCCTCAAAAAACATATCGATGATTCCCTGAATCATGACAGTCTCTTCGGGGGAACGGGTGATATCCGCATCCGGAAACACTTCCTTTACGGGAAGTCCCATAATAAACTGCTGCTCCCGGTGCGCTTTCTTCTGCTTCAGGGCAAGACGGAAACGCCTTCCCAGTTCACTTTCGAAAAATTTGTCCAATATATCAGTATCTATTGTAGCTTTTTCTTCTCCGGAAATCAAGCCTTCGTTTTCAAAGCTGTCAAGCTGCTCTGCGACAGATCTTTCCGGATCTGCCTTTTCCATGATCAGATGATACAGCGTTCCTCTTCTTGCGCCCGTGATCGCGCCCTGTATATCCTCCCTGTCTTCTGTCAGGGAATACACTTCCGTTTTCCGTTCATCCGCTCCCTGATAGCGTGCCGCCTTCAGGGCTGACACGGAAACGGTCTCGTAGATACTGCAAAGATCATCATAATGATAAGGATAGGAAAAGATCCGGTCCAGTTCTTCTTCCGAAAACGTCTGCTTTGCTTCTGCCGCAGGGATCTCTTCCTCCGCTTTCCGAAGCGGCTCTTCTGCGGCAGCCTTCACAAGCTCCGCGGCACCGACCTCTTCAATACAGACCGGCGCGCCCTTTCTGTATACGGAAAGAAGCCAGTCCTGATATCCTTTTGCCTTCAGAAGCTTCTGCACCGAAAGCATTTTTTCCTTTTCCGGACGCATTTCTCCGGAGACAGGCTCATCGGTCCGGCCGATCAGATACAGCTTTTCCCGTGCGCGCGTCATGCCGACATACAGAACCCGAAGTTCTTCACCGAGCATTTCCTCTTCCATCTTTCCGGAGATCGCTTTTTTCAGAACGGTCCGCTTCCGGATCCTGGTCTCATGATCCACGCAGTCAAGACCGATACCGAAATCCGGATGTACGAGCACGGATTCCCGGATATCCCTGCGGTTGAAGCGCTTTGCACAGCCTGCCAGAAATACGACCGGAAATTCCAGACCTTTACTCTTGTGAATGGTCATCACGCGAACCGTATCGTCATTCTCTCCCGCAGAAGAGGCTTCACCGAGATCGACCTCCTGCTTCTGAAGCTTTCCGGTATAACGGATAAAATGATAGATGCCGCGATAAGACGTCTTTTCGAACGCTTCCGCCCTGCTGATCAGGATCTCCAGATTCATTCTTCTTCTGAGACCGCCTGTCATGGCTCCGACAAACGGAAGGAGGCAGAGGTCTTCGTACAGATAACGCAGAAACATCGGGAGCGTCTTTTCATTCCCGATCTTCCGGTACATTTCGATCCTTTCCAAGAAAGACCGGATTCTGCCTGCCAGCGTTTCATCTTTTTCAGGCATCTGCAGATATTTTTTCACAGCACCGAAAAACCCGTTTCCCGCTTCGTCCTTTCTGACTAAAAGACGGATCCGGGCAAGTTCCTCTGAAGTAAAGCCGAAGAAGGGTGACTTCATCACGGATACCAGCGGAATATCTTCGATCGGCCGGTCGATCACCTTCAGAAGGTTCAGCACAAAGCGCACCTCCCAGGTCTCGTAATAGCCTGCCTTGCTTTCGATATAGACAGGGATCCCGGCTCTTTCCAGCACTTCCTGAAAAACGGTGTCCCAACCCTTCGCCGTCCTTAACAGGATCACAAGTCGGATCGTAGCCATGT
>JAZUFC010000156.1:0-2583 GCA_045640465.1 Lachnospiraceae bacterium
ATCCGCAATGGCCATTGTTTCCTTCAGCTTATGCGTAATAATGATGATCGTCTTCCCGTCCTTTTTAAGACTTTTCAGGATCTCAAACAGGTCCACGACCTCTGACGGCGTCAAAACTGCCGTCGGCTCGTCCAGAATAAAAATGTCTGAACGGTGATACAGCGCTTTCAAAATCTCCACACGCTGTCTGACACCGACAGAGAGCTCCCCGACCTTCATGCGGGGATCGATCTGGAAATGATAACGCTTCGCGATCTCATCGATCTCACGGAAAGCGCCTTCCCGGTCAAAGAAGAGTCCGAACTTTTTCGGTTCATGACCGAGAACGATATTTTCGGCGACTGTCAGATTGTCCACCAGCATAAAATGCTGATGCACCATGGAAAGACCGGTCTCTATCGCCTTCAGGGGCGAAGTGATCTTCACTTCCTGTCCGTTGATCCGGATCACACCGCTGTCAGCCTTGTACATACCGAAAAGGATATTCATGAGCGTGGTCTTGCCGGCGCCGTTCTCACCCAGAAGAGAATGGATCTCGCCTTTTTCCACGGTCAGATCGATATGGTCGTTCGCATAGCTTCCGCCGAACTGTTTTGTGATTCCCAGCATCTCAATTGCGTACATATTCTATCTCCATCGCTGTCTGTTTCCCTTTGGGAACTGAAACCGAAAAGAGGCGCACCGGGACTCCGATGCACCTCTTTCGAAAATTTACAGGATTACTGTTCAAAACCGATTTCTTCGTAGGTGGACGGAACGGTGATCTTGCCGTCGATGATGTCCTGCCATGCCTGGTTTGCCATTTCAAGAGACTCAGCCTTGAATTCGTATGCAGAACCTTCGGTGGTGTAATCAAGAGCTTCTTCCTTCAGGCCTTCAGACTGTGCGCCGCCTGCGAAGTTGCCTTCCATAGCTCTGCCGATACCGTTCTTGATGGTGTTCTGCATCAGACGACGGCCGGAAACGATAACTGCGGGGCTTAACAGACACTGGTTGACGTCAGCGCCGATGCAGTAGAAACCGCCTTTTTCTTCAGCTGCTGCGAAGCATCCGAGACCGGAACCGCCTGCTGCAACGTAGATGATGTCAGCGCCTTCTTCGTTTAATGCGAAAGCCATTTCCTTGCCGTTGGTGGTATCTGCGAAACCGTTGCCGATCTTAACGCTGATCTCGATGTCGGGATTGACGGACTGTGCGCCTGCAATGAAGCCGGAAGAGAATACGCGAAGAGACGGGATATCCAGTGCAAGATAGATACCAAGCTTGTTGGTCTTGGTCTCGTTTGCAGCGATGATGCCGAGCATATAAGCCTTTTCGTTGTCACGGTAGGTGAAGGAAGCAACATTGTCGCAGCCTTCTACAGCGCCGTCAACAAACAGGAAGTTCTGTTCCGGGAAATCCTTTGCAACCTTTGCAACGGGCTCGATCGCATCGAAACCGCCGCAGACGATCAGATCGTACTTTCCGGATGCTGCAAGATCGGTGAAGTCTGCTTCGAATTCAGCAACTTCCTTGGGCTCGATCAGCTGGTAATCGGTCGGAAGACCGTAAGCTTCACATGCCATATCGCAGCCGAGCTTTAAGGTATCATTGAAAGAACCGTCGCCTAAGCCACCGACGCCGATGATCAGCGCGATAGAGAAATCCTTCGCTTCTTCTTCGGGTGCATCTTCTTTGTTTTCCGATTCCTTACCGGTATCCTGAGCCGGAGTGGTAACGGTACATGCTGCCATTGCTGCAACCATGCATAATGCAAGGAGCAGTGCAAGAACCTTCTTTAAGTTTTTCATAGTTTTCCTCCTTAAGTCTTTTACATGACTGTTTATCTGAAGCTTTCGCTTAAGACCTTTTTACTTTACCGCGTTGTGCTCGCCGATGTTTGTCTTTACCCAGTAATCCTCGGGATTCTCGGTGATCTTCGCGGGGTCGATGGCTGCCATCGCACGGATCATGACCGCGCCGATCTTCGGTGCATTCTCTTCGTAGATCGCATGGATCGTCTTCTCCCAGTCGGGATTGATGCCTTCCGCATAGTTGCTGATAAGGTACATCGATGCGTAAAGAGCGCCGATCGCGCGTGCCAGAGATGCTTCCGGCATCATCGTCTGTCCGCAGATGTCACAGTGTGCGTTATACTGCATCTGCACTTCAGCCGCCGACTCGAATCTCGGACCCTCGGAAACTGCCATGATACCGGTCTTGAATACGCGGCGGTAGTCTTTTTCGGCTTCCTGTACCAGAATATCGTGCAGGTCGCGGCTGACGATGTTTCTCATACGGACAACATTTTTATTGAACTTCTCGAGATAAGAGATCCTCTTGGTGTAATCGATCACGTCCATCGGGCAGATCAAATCGCCGGGCTCAAGAAGCGGGTTGATGCCGCCGCCGCTGCCGTCTGCGATGATATACTTGACGCCTGCTTCTCTCAGAACCCAGAAAGCACGTTCACTGGGTGTATCGTTGAAGGGTGAGCTGTTTGCCCAGCCGTGGAACGGAACAAAGAGCACCTGACGGGTCTTGTGATCGGCAGTAACGGATGCATCCAGTTCGTACAGCTTCATCGGAACGGTGGTACCGAAC
>JAZUFC010000157.1:0-10294 GCA_045640465.1 Lachnospiraceae bacterium
TTCCGAGACCGTCCTGACGGAGAGTCAGCGTAAAATCTCTGGTAAAATCAAGCAGGACCAGCGGTTCGCTTTCCCCTGTCAGAATAATCAGCCAGGTGAGAACGGACGTGATCAGGGTAAATATCAGTGTGAAGATCCGAAGCTTTTTCCGGAGAGAAAGAAACGGGGAATCCTCCGAATCGTGCATACGCACAAAAAGAGGAAGAACCGCGCCGGAAAGGATCGGTATCAGAATGTCGATCAACAGCCAGATCGGATGCATGATTCACCTCTTACAGAAACATGGAAGAAACGATCTTTTCAAACCACGGAGTGAGAACACCGCCGAAAAGACCGAACAGCAGGGCAAGAGCCGCCAGAACAAGAAGCGGAACGATCATCAGAAGGCCGCCCTCGGAAGTATCGGCCTGATCCTTTTCCGAAAGCGTGAATTCATGACCGGGGAAGAAGCCGCCGACAGAGATCGGAAGCAGATAGCCTGCGGTCAGAAGTGCGGAAACAAGAAGGATCACGGGTCCGAGCCAGGAAAGGACCGGAATGCCGGAATTCAGCGCACCTTCAGCCAGATACCATTTGCTGACAAAGCCTGCAAACGGAGGAATACCGATCAGGGAAAGCGAAGCCAGTGTGAATGCAGTCAGTGTCTTCGGCATGGTTTTGCCGATTCCCTTCAGCTCTTCCACGCGGCGGAAGCCTTTGTTGAAGATAAAAGAACCTGCCGTCAGGAAGAGACAGATCTTAACGGTCGCATGGAAAAGGACCTGCTGCAGTCCGCCGGTAAGGCCGGTGGGGTTCATAAGGAAGATGCCGAAAAGAGCATAAGAGATCTGCGAAACAGAGGAATATGCCAGACGTTTTTTGAAGACCTTTTCACGGTAAGCCATCATGGAGCCCATGAATACGGTCAGGAGAGAAAGCGACAGCCATGCGGTCTGTACCCATGTTCCCGCAAGAAAGGCTGTGCCTGCCGAGAAATAGATCACGCGGGTGATGGCAAGAACACCTGCCTTTGCGATGATCGCAGACAGAACCGCCGATGCGGGTGAAGGTGCTACCGGATGTGCGGTGGGAAGCCAGCCGTGCAGCGGATACATACCTGCTTTCGCGCCGAAACCGATGATGCCTAAAAAGGTCATGACAAGAAGAAGCGTTTCATGTCCTTCGGCTTTTGTCATATCCAGCGTGCCGCCTGCCGCAAAACTCAGTGAGGTGGTATAGCGGGACAGCACAAAGATGCAGCCCAGTGCCAGAAAGGCGCCGGCGATCGAATAGAAAAGATATTTCAGAGCAGCCGAAATGGATTCTGTACTGCGCTCGTAAAGAACGAGCGGCATGGACAGAAGGGTGATCATTTCAAAGAAGAAATACATGGAGATCAGATTGGAGGAGAAGTCCATTCCCATCAGCGCCCCGAGAGAAAGAAGGAAGAACAGATAAAAAGTGTTTTCCGGAAAAGCGCCCTCTTCCTCTTCGTTTTCCATGTATTTGAAAGCGAAAATGCCGGACAGAAGGAAACCGACGGCGGCGATGCCTGCAAACAGGCGGGACAGCGGGTCCAGCTTCATGGAGACCGTCAGGGCCTCTGTCATTTTAAACAGTGTAAAGGATCTTTCGGGCAGGCAGATCAGGATCAGTGTCAGAAGCGCTTCAGCACCCAGCACGATGCCTACATATAAAAGCTTTGTTTTCCGTTCTTTTATTTTCAGAACAGGAAGCAGAATGCCTGCAAGAACCGGAAGAAAGATCACAAGCAGCATCAGAAATACAGTCATAGCGTTACCTCCTTATCAGAACAATGTCATCGCATTTGCAAGAAGATCAATAAAGGGTCTGGCAAAGATGCCCAGAAACAGATTGCAGAGAATCAGACAGACAGAAGCGATCAGAAAACCGGCCCGTTTGCTTAAAACAGCGGGAGCATCCGTTTTTCTGACGGAACGCTTGTCGTACAGATACAGGACAGCCCTTGCAAAATAGAGGGTGTTCAGTATGGTGGAGACTGCAAGCGCAAGAAGCGCCGGAATCATTTTGTTATGCGCGTTTTCAAATGCGGCCACGCCGAACAGATACTTCGAAATAAAGCCCATCGTGAGCGGAAGGCCGATCATGGAAAACGCACCGAAGGTGAAAACAACGCCGGACAGCGGATCCAGGAAACCCGCGCCGCGAAGATTTTTGAATTTTTTCAATCCTCCTGCATTGTCGCTTAAGCGGCCGGCGGAAAGGAAGATCGCAGGTTTGGTCAGGGCATGCGCCAGAATGTGGAACAGCGCCGCCTCCATGCCGAGCGTCGGTGAAAGGCCGATGCCCATATAGATATAGCCGATCTGAGAAGCAGATGAATAAGCCGTCATGCGGAGTATGTTGTCTTCACGGATCGCACTGACGGAACCGATGATGATGCCGACCGCGCCCAGCATGAACACCACATTCTGAATGCCGGAGGCATAGAAGACATCCGTGCCGAACACATCGAAGATCAGCTTGATCAGGAAGAAGATATAACCCTTGGAGATCAGGCCGGACAGAATGGCGGAGGATGTGGGGATCGCCGCGCCGTAGGTATCTGCCATCCAGAGGTGGAACGGACAGAGGCCTGATTTGATGCCTATGCCGAGACAGATCAGACAGATGGCTGTGAGAAGCGGCAGACGGTACTCTCCGGAGGCGTTCAGCTTTGCGATCGCTTCCTTCAGATCCGGCATCAGCAGATGGCCGGTGATGTTGTACAGAAAAATGACACCGAAAAGGAACAGGCCTGAGCCGATCAGACTGAAGATCATGTAGCGTACTGAAGCCAGAATGGTCTTTCCGTTCTGACGGATCATCAGGATGCCGCAGCCGGAAAGCGTACAGATCTCTATGAACACATATCCGGTGAAGATATCGTTCGTGTAGACAAGGACCAGAAGCGCCGACTGGACCAGATTGGTCATGACATAGTAATAATGCTCTTTTCCGTCTTCAATACGTCTGTCGGTCATTTCGCGGCCGCCCAGAACGGAAAGGAAAAGCACGAAAGAGAATGCTGCAGAAAACAGCGCTTCCAGCCTGCTCAGCCGGATCTCGTTTCCGTACGGATGCGGATAGTGACCCATCATATAGGTCACGCTTTTTCCGGACAGAACAAAGAAAAGGACTGCGTTTGCACAGAAGGACAGGGCATACAGACAAAGCGATACAAAAAGCGATGCCTTCTTCGGAAGAAGAGAACAGAGGACGGCACTGATCAGTGAAAGGACGATCAGAAACAGCGGGAAACTGTAAAGGAAGTTCATTCGGTCGCCTCCTGTTCCCGGTGGACGATCCGGTAGATCTCATCCAGATTCAAAGTGTGATAGCGCATGTAGAGACGAAGCGTTAAGGCCAGCATGACTGCTGTGACCGATACCGAGACCACGATTCCCGTCAGGACAAGTCCGGCCGGAAGGGGATTGACGTAAGCGGAGGTTTCTGTGATCCCGTCAATGACGATGGGGGCTGTCCGTCCGTCAATGCAGCCGATGGCAGTCAGAAACAGATAGGAGGCCGTGTCCATGATGTTCAGTCCGATGATCTTCTTCAGCAGATTGTGATTCAGAAGAAGGGTGGAAAAGCCCACGGCGAACAGGATAACGGCGACCGCCTGTATGCGATTGTTCCATAAAGCCTGAAGCATAATATACCTCTTTATACCTTGCCTTTTGTGAAAAGGCAGTAGAAACCGTACATGGTGCAGGCAACGACGATGCCGACCGCCAGATTCAGCGGGAGGATCAGTCCTGCGGAAAAGATCCTGCCGGGTATACCGGGGGAGAAGATCGTCTCCAGACCGTTTGCGCCGCAGAAGAATGAATAGCACTTGGAAAGACTGTAGAACATGAGTGCACAGAGCACGATGATCCGGTAAGTCCCCATGTTGATGACCCGGTTCAGGTTCCCGTTTCCGAATGCCAGCGAATACAGGATCAGTCCCGCACCGATGACGGCGCCGCCGGAGAATCCGCCTCCGGGTCCCAGATGGCCGGCAAAAATAATGTAGAAGCCGAGGAGAATGATCAGGGGAAGCAGAAGCTTTGCAGTGTTTCTCATGATCACATCATCCTGAAGGATCCGTTCTTCTTTTCTCGGGTCTTTCCGCTCTTTTTTTGTCAGCATCAGGATAAAAACTGCAGTTGCAGCGGTGAAAAGAACGTGGGATTCACCGAGCGTATCAAACGCACGGTAGTCTAAAATGACGCCTGCCACGATGTTCACGGCACCGGTCTCCGTCATGCCGTCTTCGATGTAGCGCCGGATCACTTCACTGCTGTTTGCCGGTGTGTCCGGACGGCCGAAGGCCGGCAGGCGGACTACTGACGACATCAGAAAGAAAATAATGAAAAGCGACAGGAATACGGTGATGAAAGGATAGAATCTGCGGAAGGCTTCTGCGCCTGTTCCGGAGATTCTGGAGAGCTTTCTGTCAAAATCATGCTGCTGCTGTTTTGTGGGAGCGGAAGGCGTGCGCGCCGGAGCGGAGACCGTGTTTTCCGTAAAATCGAAGTTTCCTTCGTCCCATTCCTTCAGCCAGCTGAGAAGTTTCTTTTCCTTTTTCATTCGGCCGCCTCCTCGTCATCCGGAAATTCATCGTCGGTGCCTGAGAAGGGGATCACATTCAGATCTCTGATCCGTTTCAGGGTGATGAACATCAGTATGCTGCTGACGCCCGCGCCCACGGCGGCTTCGGTGATGGCCAGGTCGGGCGCATTCAGAAGTGCCCAGATGATCGACATGATCACGCTGTAAGCCATAAAGATGATCAGAGAGACCATCAGGTTCCTTGAAACACAGGCGGAAATGCCGGTGATCAGAACCAGAAATAAAAGAGCCAGTTCAATAAAATTCAAAATATCACCTTGCCTTTTCAGAAGAGTCCGGAGAGACAGTGTCGTCCTCGCGGTCGGTATACTGCTCCAGTTCCTTATCGGTATTGAGCTCCAGCCGTGCCACAAAATGCGAGGCGATGGGACTGCCGATCCATTGGAACAAGAGGATCAGAAGGATCTTCGGAATATATTCGAGCGTTCCTGCGGCGATCATCAGCCCGATGAGGATGAGGGAAAGCCCGAAGGTGTCGATCAGGGCAGCGGCGTGCATACGGTTCAGAATGAAACGGAAGCGGTAGACACCGAAGACTGCAGTCAGAATGGAAAGTACGCCTGCAAGAAGAAAAACGGCTGTCAGGATCAAACGGATCTTGTCACTCATAGCGGTCCTCCTCTTCATCCTGATCTTTTGTGGTTCTGGTCAGGGTCTCTCCGATATGGACGCGGGCCAGAACGACTACAGTCAGAAAGCTGATCAGACAGTAGATCAGGCAGACATCCAGAAGCCAGCTCTGCTTCATCATAACGGCAAGAATGGCCAGCACAGCGGTAGAAAGCGAACCGATCATGTTGATGCCGAGGATACGGTCAGAACGGGTCGGACCGATGATGGCACGGATCAGACCGAACAGCATGGCGGCGATCAGAGAGATGATCACAACCAGATAAAGAACAGAAAATGCGTTATCCATTATGCCTCCAGTTTCTTCAGCCAGCGTAAAAACACGCTGCTGTCGGTAATATCCAGCATGGAACGGTCCAGACAGTGGACGGTGAACAGGTCATCCTTCAGTTCAACGGTGATGGTGCCGGGCGTCAGCGTGATGGAATTTGCCAGAAGGAAACGGCAGAATTCACTGTTTAGGCCGCTGTTGAAGGTCACCAGCACGGGATGCAGCTCCTGATTCTTTTTGAAGATCAGTCCGATCATGTGAAGACCGGCAATAAAGATCTCTTTCAGAAGCACAAAGAAATACACCAGCAGAAGGGGAAGTTTCTTCAGAAAACGAAGATCCTTTGCCGGTGTATAGCCAAACAGGATATAAAGGAAAAGCATGAGAAGTCCGGTGAGGACGAGACCCAAAAGACAGACTTCCAGAGTCAGCTTTCCGTTCAGAATGATGAAAAACAGAAAAAGAAAAATATACATGTGCCCTCCTTAACCGGTCAGCCGGAAAAACGGGCTGTGGTCATATCGCGCAGCTCAAAACTTTTTGTATTATAGCACCATTTCCGTAAAAATACAAAAGAAAATGGATTCATGGAATATTGCCAAATTTGGCAGCGGATTTTCTATGTATTCAGCAGATGAATGAAATTGACTAATACTCTAAAAAAGGCTATACTTAATTCAGAATGCGGTTGAGTCTCGACCCTTTCCGAGTAATACTCTAAAATGAATGAGGCAGAAGAATGATAGAGGTTAAAACAGTGGAAACCAGAAAGCAGCAGAAAGAATTTCTGGAGTTTCCGAACCGGTTGTACCGGAACAACCCTTGCTATGTCCCTCCGCTTTACATGGATGAAAAGAAAATATTCAGAGCTGATTACATGTACTACGATCAGAGTGAAGCGGTCTATTTTAATGCATATAAGGACGGTAAGATAGCAGGAAGGATCTCCGGGATCCTGCAGCGTGCCTCCAACGAAAAGCGCAGTGAGAAACGGATCCGTTTTACCCGCTTTGATGCAATAGATGATCTTGAGGTTTCAAAAGCCCTTTTTGAAGCAGTGGAAAACTGGGGAAGAGAAAAGGGAATGGAATACATCTGCGGACCTCTCGGATTTTCCGATCTGGAAAGAGAAGGGCTTCTGGTAGACGGTTTCGACAAGGTCTCGACCTTTGAGGAACAGTATAACGCACCTTATTATATGAAGCATCTCGAAGCGCTCGGCTACGAAAAGGAAGTCGACTGGGTGGAGAGTGAGATCCGCGTTGCAAAGGACTATGACGGTTCTCTGAACAAGATCAGCGACTATATCATGAAGCGCTACCGCCTGCACTGGGGGGAAGCGTCAAGCGTCAGCGAGTTTATCGAGCGTTACAGCGATGCATTTTTTGATCTTCTGGATAAATCCTACGGTGATCTGTACGGAACCGTTCCGTTTACGGAAGGCATGAAAAAGATGCTGATCGATAATTTCAGGCTTATTGTCAAGCTGAAATATGTCGGTGTGATCCTGGATGAAAACGATCAGGTCATCTGTCTTGCGGTCTGCTTCCCGTCCATGGCGAAGGCGCTTTACAAGACCGGAGGACATCTGCGCGCAAAGGCGCTTTCAAGGCTTCTGAAGGCACTCAATCATCCGCAGGTCCTTGACTTCGGACTGATTGGCGTGGAGCCTTCATACGAAAACCGCGGCGTCTCGGCCTGCGTAGCTGCAAAACTGTGTGATCTTCTTCAAAAAGAAGGCATTGAACACTGCGAAACGAATCTGAATCTGGAGTATAATTCCGCGATCCGTAATTTCTGGAAGCGCTTTGACTCAGTGGAACATAAACGAAGAAGATCGTATTTGAAAAAATTGTGAGTACCGGAAGGGGGAGAAAGGTATGCTTGAAAGAATTAAAGAAATTTTAGCAGAGCAGTTGAGTATTTCCGAGGATGAGATCTCTGCAGATTCCAGAATCAAGGAAGATCTCGGAGCGGATTCGCTTGACGTGCTCCAGTTTCTGATGGCTTTTGAAGATGAATACGGTGTTACGATCCCGGACGAAAAACTTGCGGAGATTCAGACCGTACAGAACGTGATCGATTACCTGGAAGAGATCTGAACCTGAGAGATCGGTGATATTACAGAGGAAGATGACGGACCGCAGAGGGCTGTTTGTTTTCCGAATACAAAAATCCGGCGCATATCAAACTGCGCCGGATTTTTTGCGGTAAGGGGTTCAGCTGTTCAGAATGGAAAGCAGCTGAAGGACGGAACCGGTCCGGTAACCGGAAAAGGAGTAAATACCGGTGCGGTCTTCTGAAACGGCAGCGGCAAACGGAAGGCTGCCGGTCTGCGCATGCAGTTCTTTCTGCCAGAAAAGAAGGGCATCCGCGGAAACGTTTCCGATCAGTCTGGCGGACGGCAGAGAAGAAAGAACCGTTAGAAGCTTTTCGTTTCTGCTCTTTTTCAGATCCGGAAGGATCAGATAAAGAGAGATGCCTGAACGAAGGAAAGTCTCCCTGCACTCCAGCACTTCATTCAGAAAGTGTTCTGTGGGTTCTTCTCCCGGTGAAATAACAGCAGTAACGGAACGCTCTTCGGCAGACGGAAACAGAAGTGTTTCTCCGGGAAGGCGAGGCTCGCTGTCTGCCTTGATGCAGGCTCCGGAAAGCGGCGGAAGCGGCACTCTATGAAGCGCGGCTGCGGATGCTTTTCCGGGCAGACTGACTGCTTCCCGGACGGTCTCTCCTCCGGAAAGAGAGAAGCAGCGGGTGTATCCGCTGACGGTTCCGTCCGGCTCTCTCATACAGAAGGTCAGACGGTACAGGCCCGGGTATAAGGAAAGATGCAGACTGCCGGATAATTCCTGATCCTCTGCGGGAAGGGAAAGCGTCCTGAAGATGCCTCCGTCAAGAACAGCGAGCGTCAGGTGGACGCGGTAAAGGAGCGTAAGTCCGGTGTCGTTTTCTATGGAAAGAAAAGCTTTATCTGCAGCCGGAGATTCAGGATCTGCCGGAACGAAACTGCCGTTCAGATAATACTCCGCATCACCCGTATAAGGGTTCAGCCTTGCCGGGATCCCCAGCGCACGCGCAAGAAGGCAGAACAGGAGGTCTTTTTCCTCTTCCGGACAGCAGCCGCTTTTCAGGACTGCACGGGGATCGGGCATCCGGTTAAGAAAAGGCTCGCTGAAGAAGCGGATATTCTCATGGAGATACTGCATAAGAGCAGCCCCGTCAGCCGGTTCATTTCCTGCAAAATAAGACCGGACCGCCTTCCTGTACGGACAGAGCTTTTCATTTTCCGCACGGGGTGAAAGAAGATATCGGACATAGATGTCTTCAGGAAGATTATTCTTATAAGGAAGAGATCCTTCAAGAGCATCCGTCAGCACATCCGGATCCGTATCACAGAGATCCTTGTCACGGAGCGTTTTCAAAAGCAGGATGCGGTCCTCTTCCGGAAATCTGTCATCGGAGAGGAAAGGACGGAGCGCAGGGATGCCGCTTCCTGACGGGAGCGATCCGGAAAAGGCGGGGAACTCTTCGGAAGCTTCTGCTGCCTGCTGCTTTGCGGTTTTCAGAACGTTTTCTTTTTTTGCGTCGGAAGATATCCTCTTCTGTTCAAAGGCAGCCTGCATGACGGCAGAAACAGATGGTTTTTCCCGTGTTTCGGCAGGGGGAGCAATCCTGAAGGGGCGTTCCTTTGCAGCCGGGGAAAATTCAAAAGAGAAAGAGACTTCGCTGCCTTCGGCATCCGAAAGATCGATGTCCGCTTCCGAAAAAAGACTGCCGGAGGAAAAATGCAGATGAAGTCCTCCGCGTCCCGTCAGAAAAGTCACGCATCCCTCCTCGTCGGTCTTCTTTTCCAGGATCGGATAGAATTCTCCCATATTGGGGACTTCAAAGCGGACAGTACAGTCCGGCAAAGGAAGAGAGTCTCTGGTGATCCTGATGCGGAGAAGGACTGTATCCGCATAAACGGCGGTACGGTTGATCAGAGCGACGTTTCCTTCGATCTTTTCCACGCGTTCGCCGTCCGGTATCAAACCGTACATACGGGTGTGGACAAGCATGGCTTTGGAAGCGGCGGCACAGAACCAGCCGGAGTTCAGGACCGGTTCGGGTTCGCAGGCGCCGAGGTAATACCATTGTCCGTCTGCCCAGGCTTCCACCCATGCATGATTGTCATCGCAGTGAGACCAGCGCGGTACATAGACCTGACGCGCCGGGATGCCGACAGAACGCAGTGCGGAAACAAGAAGCGTGGACTCCTCGCCGCAGCGGCCGAAGCCGCGCTTCAATACAGAAAGTGCATTCAATGTGCGGTCATCGGCGGACTGATAGTATACGTTTTCATAGCACCAGAGATTGACCTCCTGTATGGCGTCCGCCATCGAAAGGCGGCGGACACGTTCATACAGCGCATCAAAAAGAGGCTCCTGATAAAAACACGGATCTTCATCATTGATGCGCGGAAAAAGAACGCAGGCCTTGAAAAGCGGCTCGGGGATCTGCCCGCTCCACGGGACTGCATCGCGGATCGAGAGCGCGTGACGGGCGATCTTTTTGAGAAAAGCATCGTCAGCAGAGATCAGATCGGAAAGCGGCAGAGCATTTTTCAGATAGAGAAAAGCTTCTTCTTCGGTCACGGAGGAAGCGAAGCGTGAATTGTCAGTCATAGAAGCCTCGAAACAGACAGCGTTGGAAGATCATAAGTGGCGGCGGATCTCGGAAATATAACTTCCGTCGATCATGTCATAGCGGTCTTCGGGAGGATACAGCGCACCG
>JAZUFC010000158.1:0-4574 GCA_045640465.1 Lachnospiraceae bacterium
GAGGAAGTTTTTACAACTCACCTTCCCGTGCTTTGTAGTATAGCTTCTTGCTTCCTATTGTAAGGCATAGAGTAGAGTTGAAAAATACTTTCATCACTATTTGTGCCGTCAGCCAAAGGCGGCGGAATGGAGATTTATATGAAAATCAAAGAAGTGATCGGAAAGATTCTTTCCTACCATCCGGATTTCGGAGAAAACTACCATGGCTGTGACGAGTTTAAGAGCGGCAGCCCTGAAGATGAGTGTACCGGTATCGTGACTGCCATGTCCGCAACCTTCCATGTGATCCGTGAAGCGATCCGCCTCCATGCGAATCTGATCATCGTCCATGAACCTACCTATTATACTTCCGCGGATCAGGGCGGCTGGTACGAGGATTTTTCCAATGAAGTCTATGAAGAGAAGAGCAGACTTCTGAATGAAAACGGCATTGCCGTATGGAGAGACCATGACCACATGCATGCTCATCAACCTGACGGGATCTTTACCGGCGTGCTGAAATATATGGGCTGGGAAGACCGCTGCACCGTAGATACCAGTATGGGCCATTTTGCACATTTTATCGTTGATGTCGATGAAACCACGCTGGACGGTCTGATGGATCAGCTGATCAATACCATCGGCTTAAACGGCGCCCGCTATATCGGGGATCCCGCCATGAAAGTAAAGAAGATCGCACTGGTCGGACATCTTTATCCGAACTCCACAAGTTCAAAGCACAAAGACGGTTCTCCTGCCGAATACAGCGTACAGATCATCCGTTATTTTGAAGAGCAGGGCATCGATGCGATCATCCCCGGCGAAACGATCGACTGGACTGTTCTTGCCTATGCAAGAGATGCAATGCAGCTTCGAAACGAGCGCTGCGGCGTGGTCACGATCGGACACTACAACTGGGAAGAGCTCGGAATGAGATACTGTAAAGACTGGCTGAGCGAACTCCTTCAGGACAGCCTCCCGGTCACATACGTTCCTTCAGAAGATATGTACCGTTACAAAGAGGCCTGAACGCCGTAAAAAAACACAGGAGCGCAGACTTGAAAAAGAATCCGCACAGATTAATATTTTTGAACCGCTCAAGGGTCCGTACGCTTGAATCTCTCAGGCGCGTCGATCCTGACGGGCTTCTCTATGAAATGAATTATACCGCCGACTGCTATAAGCCGGCGGTCGTTTTTCCCGTGCAGCTTTTGAAACTGATGAAAAGCGGAAGCTGTTCCTGCTTTTCAGGACGCAGTCCCGCGTCTTCCGTCCTCGTCGGAAGAAACTACGATGTTCCTCACAAGGACAAAGAGGGCGGCATCACGGGCCTGAATGTAGTATTTACGCTTCATCCCAGGGGGAAATTCCGGTCGGTCAATTTTGCCGATGCCGCATGGGTCTCCATGCTGGGGCTTCCTTATCAGAAGGGCGCCCTCGATGACGGAAAGACCGGTCTTTCGCCGCTTCTTCTGATACCGTATCTCACAATGGACGGCATGAACGAGAAAGGTCTCTGTGCCTCGATTCTCGCGCTGGACCTGAAGCAGGGTGAAAAAGCTGTTTACCAGACAGAAAAGGGGAAGAAAAAGGTCATGATCACCATGCTTCTCCGGTATATGCTGGACAGCTGTGAAACGATTCAGGAAGCAGAAGATCTGGCCCGGAAATACAATATGGTCAATACCTTCGGCTACGACTACCATCTTTTCCTTGCTGATGCATCAGGACGGTCTGCAGTCCTTGAGTGGCGTTATAACTCCCTTCAGATCACCGAAACCGATGCCGTCACGAATTTCTATGTTTCCTCCGATGATGCAGAAGACAGTTATCTGAACGGAAAGCTCAAGGAACGCTTCATAAATGACCTGAAAACAGAAAAGTCCTACCGTTTCGGTTACGGACACGGCTATGAGCGTTTCAAGGAGGTTGCCCGCACACTGGATTCCCGTCCGCATGAAAACGGGGCCGCCATTCTGACAGAAGAAGAATCCTTATCCCTGCTTTCCCGTGTATCACAGGATTATACCGGCGAACTGACTTCGATGACGCAGTACAGTGTTCTGTATGATCTCACTCAGAAGACCGCAACGGTATCCGTACAGCAAAAATACGAGGATCAGTATCTGTTCCGGCTCTGACAGGAACATTACTGCCGCCGGCAGCATGTCATATTTCGTACCGCTGCCGGAATGCAGCATATCTATTTCGCAGTGAAAGCTGATTGAAGACGGACGGATTCTCTGCTATGATAGATGTATCAAATAATGAAAGACGGGGCGTTATGAAAAAGAAACAGGGAATCAGAAAAATGATAAAAACAGTATTACTGATCGCAGCGATCGCCGCAGTTTTGTGTGCAGGATTTTTTACGGTACGGGATCTCATCCGGAAGCATCATGCTCCCCTGACGGTTTATCAGTACTCTTACGGCGGCGATATGAACGGCAGCAGCCGAAAGACAAGGATACAGAAACTCGACGATGAGACAGCGATGGTCACATTTTCACAGGCAGACTGGCATTTCCAGGATCCGCAGGTCTCCGAATATATTGTTTCTGCTTCCGTTCTGCCGCAGATAGAGGAGATCTTTGACAAAACCGGCATGTACCGTTACAACGATCTTCCCATGAGCAGATTCTTCGCACTGGATGCGGGAACCGACAGTTACTATTTCCGCTATGAAGACTATGAATCCGTTTCTTTCAGCGGCAATAACAGGATCCCCAGACGCGGACGAAACGCTTTGAGAGAGATCAGCGGGATCATCAGTGATGCAGTAAAGACCGGTCAGAAGCTTCCCGGACTTGTTCAGGAAAAGATTCCGGATGATGAAATGATCGATACGGTGACCGGAGCAGACGGAAAGATCACGATCCGCGTATTCGGTTATGAAGAAAAAGAACTCCGTTACCGGATCCATAACGGCACTGAACAGGCTATTGATCTTGAAGGAAATGTCGAGGTCTACAGACTGGATGGTGAATCACGCACACTGATTGCCGAGAGCGGCAATTTCGATGGTGTTTTCCATGTTTCGGGCCCTCATTTTACTGATGATTATATTACCCTTTCAGAAAGACTTGAAGAAGGCCGCTATCTGATCTGTCTTGACGGGATCGAGTCTGAATTCGAGATCGCAGTCACAGAAGACGATGAAGCAAAGTGAGTTCAATATTATTCATGAAAACATTCCGCGATCGGAAGGAGGAACAAAATTGATTAAGAACGGAAAGATCCTGTATCTGACAGCTGTCCTGCTTGCAATGCTGTTCCTGACCGGCGGCTGCCGTCTGATTCAGAGTCAGAAAGACGGATCCGCAAAAGGAGGCGAAACACAGATGTTCCAGAATCTGAATAAGAAAAAGAACGGCAGGGAACCCTACAGTGTCCGGAGTTTTCTGAGAGAGGAAGCTGCCGTCGATCCGAAGACCGGTGACGGCGTTTACGGCAGATACACGGAACTGATCGCAGACGAAAACGCTCCCGAGACCTTTAAAAAAGCGATCGAGGAATACAACAGACATGCGAAGGAAGCGGTCACATCACGGCTTGAATCGGTTTCTTCCGAAGGAAGCGGAGCAGACAGCTTCCGTTTCGAGACCTATGCCTATATCGTGACCGTGACCCGTGCGGATGACACCGCGTTCAGTATTCTGGAGACAGAATACACAGAAAGTGCATGGGATGAATGGAACGGCTCCGAGCTTTCCGCTCATTTCCACGGAACCACCTGTGATACAAAGAGCGGAGAAGAGATCCCTCTTTCCGCCCTTACGGGAGATGAGACTTCCTGTGCGGAAATGCTCCGATCGGCGCTGAAGACCGCATACGGAACGGACGCCCTTGCAGGAACTGACCCTGAGGACTACAGCTGGACCGCTGACGCGCTCGGGATCCGTTTTTACTTCAATTCGGATGCGGTGTCCGATGACGTCAGGCGCGAGCTCGGCGATTATTCGGATGCGGCTGTGACAGCAGCGATTCCCTACAGTCAGCTGACCGGCGAAAAAGCAAAAAAACTGGCCGAAGTTCCAAATTCCTATATCGCCCGGATCGAATCAGAGACCCTTTATGATCTTCCTCACGGAGATCTGTCCGTCATGCTGACGGAACAGGACGGTGAAACAGTGATCCGGATGATCCCGGACAAGGGAGAGGAAAGCAGTCTGACGATCGAATACGCTGACAAACAGTCTGATTATTACATCATCAGAAGTCTGAACGGCTTCTATCTGTTCCGGGAACGTTCCGGTTATCAGGAAGGCTTCTTCTATGATTTTTCAAGACCGGACGGCGGCTACGGACGCTTTGCCTACAATACATGCCAGTATTTTGACAGCTTTATGAGCGTGCTCGATCTGGCGCTTCCCTATGATCCTTCCTGTGCGCACATGGCAGAGGTCCGCAGATCTTTCGGAGAGAATTCTTACGACAAGTCATCCTTTGTTCCGAACGGCGATTATTCCTTCCCGGATGCGGCAGACAGCCGGTATAAACGCTTCGTGCTGATCGGTGACTCGCTGCAGATCGATACCCGCAACACAGCCTGCCGTCTTCTTGAAGATATGCAGGTGACAAAGCTCGACAGTGAC
>JAZUFC010000159.1:0-3065 GCA_045640465.1 Lachnospiraceae bacterium
CTTGGGGTTGCGCAGCAGGGGACCGAAGTCGATCATGGCGCCGATGCCGATGAAGAGGAGCAGGGGGAAGAGCTCATTGGCGATCCCCGCGTCGAAGAGAACGTTGAAGGGGCCTACTTCCTCGCCCTGGGTGATGACACCGGACAGAGGAAGGTTGACGATGATGGCACCGAACCCCATGGGAAGCAGCAGGGAAGGCTCCATCTCCTTGGCGATCGCCAGATAGAGGAAGAACAGAGCAACTGCTACCATTAAGTAATTACCCCAGGTCAGGCTGCAGAAGGCTGTCTGATCGAGGAGATTTCCTAATGTAGTAAGTACATAATTCATCTTTTTCTCCTTAAGATCAGAATCAGTTCATTGTAGCCAGTACTGCGCCTGCTTCCACGCTTGCGCCTTCATTGACGTCGATCGTTGCGATGGTTCCGTCCTGCGGAGCAACGATCACGTTTTCCATCTTCATAGCTTCGAGGATCATGATGACCTGACCCTTCTTCACGGCATCGCCGGCCTTGGCCTTGACACCCAGGATCTTGCCGGGCATCGGAGATGCTACGGTAACGGAACCCTTATTGCCTGCGGGAGCTGCTGCCTTCTTTGCGGGAGCTGCCGGCTTTGCTGCGGGAGCTGCTGCCTGAACAGGTGCTGCTGCAGAGGTGCCTTCCTCAACGGTTACATTGTAAACATTGCCATTCACTGTAATTGTATAGTTTTTCATTTTGATTATCCTCTCTTCACTCTGCGGATGGAACGTACAACAATGCCATCCGGGCTCGTTCCTTCATAAGATGCGATCGCCGCCGCAATGACAGCGACAAGTTCCAGATCATCCGTTTCATCAACGGTCTCTTCAGCGGTCTCTGTTTCCGCAGGCTTTGAAACCTCCGGCTGTGCAGCCTTCTTCGCTTCGTTCTTCTTTGCCTCAAAGCGGTTGATGTACTTGAAGCAGGAGATCAGAAGGCTGATCAGGATCAGGACCAGAAATACAACGCCCATGCCCATCAGGGTATTGAGGCCTGCATTTCTCATTTTGTCTCCGAGCGTCTTGACGGTATCGAAGGTGATCTGCGTGATGCCGTCCATGCTTACGCCGTAACTGACTTTACCGGTCTCTAAATTGGTCTCGACCTCGACCGGAAGAATGCTCATCAGGAATTCTGTTTCAGTCTCGCCGAATACAGCTCTGCCTCTGACAGAGACCGAACCGTCTTTGGCGGTCGTGACATCCGTCGTCTCGTAGGACTGAAAAGCGCCGAACTTTTCGACGGTATCCGCATAATTCTGAGCGGAATAATAAATGACGGGATCCGTTGCATAATTCGCTTTCACGGATTCCAGATCTTCATCCTGCAAATGGATGAAATCGATAAAACTTTCTACCGTTTCTTTGGCATACTGTTCGCTGTCTGTCAGGACCTGTTCGCCGGAGCAGGCGGATAACATCAGCACCATAACGAGCGCCAGAAGAACCGGAAAGCCTTTGAAAGCTTTCTTCATAGATCCCTCCTTACTTTGCGGTATGTTTCTTGTAAGGGATATCCTCCCGTTTGCTGTACAGCATCTCAAGTGCGATGAGAATGTTCTTTCTGAGAGTCGCCTCGGAAATGATCTCGTCCACATAGCCTCTCTTTGCAGCAGCAAGAGCGGTCTGCTTTTCATCGAAAAGTTCTGCCGCCTTCTCGATCTTACCGGTATCCTTCTCGATGATCTTTGCAGCCATGGAAGCATCCATCATGCCGATCTTAGCGCCTTCGAGCGCGTAAACGATATCTGCGCCGATCGCCTTGGAGTTCATTGCGGTATATGCGGAACCGTAAGCCTTGTCGAGGATCACGTTGATCTTCGGAACGGTTGCGTTTGCAAATGCAAAGGTCAGTGCGGATGCGGAAAGAGCCATAGCCTTTTCGGATTCGAGCGTTGCTTCAAAACCGGTCACATTCGTAAATGTCACAACCGGAATTTCGTATGCGTCACAGAAATTCACGAAAGCTGCTGCCTTTTTGCAGCCGTCTGCGCTCAGTTTTTCCTCTTCGTTTCCGATCACACCGCAGGTGATGCCGTCCAGACGGACAAAACCGGTGACTGTGTCAGGCGCATAAGCCTTTCTGACTTCGATGAAACGATAGGAATCCGCAATGCCTGCCGCCAGATCACGGATGTCTCTCACGTTCTCCAGCTGGGAAGTCAGACGGTTCAGATCATCGTCTGAATCCTCGACCGCAGGCTCGTCGTTATTGGAAGGAAGAACTGCGATCAGGTCTCTGACTGCGCCGAAGATCTCCTCTTCCGTATAAACATCGGCAAGACCGGTCTTTGCGCTCTGGTATGCCGCTGTGGAAATGTCACATTTTTCAGTGTAGTTGTTGTCGAGCGTGTTCGGTGCATTGACAAAAAGATGTCCCTTCTTTCCGTCCATCAGAACAAAATCGCTCATGCCTGCAAGAACAGCCATACCGCCGCCGCAGGTACCGAATACTGCCATGATCTGGGGGATCACGCCGGAAGCCTTTGCAGAAGCCGCATACAGAGAACCGAAGCCCTCAAGCGCATCCGTAGACTCTTCCAGACGAAGACCTGAAGAAGCAACGAGACCCACAACGGGTGCCCCCATCTTCATAGCCATGTCATAGATCTTTACGATCTTCTTTGCATGCATCTCTCCGATTGAACCTGCCAGAACACTTTCATCCTGACTGTAAAGAAAGACCAGTTTTCCTTCGATCGTAGCATAGCCCGTAATGACACCGTCACCGGGTGCGGCGGCATTCTGGAGATTAAAATCCGTTGCTCTTGCTTCCACAAGCGCACCGATCTCCACAAAGCTGCCTTCATCTACAAGCGAAGCAATTCTGATCGCTGCCTGTGTTTTTTCACTCATGCTCATGTATTCCTCCGATCCGCACATAGGTGCTCAATTATGGGACAATCCAACTCTTCCCCATATACACACCATTCTATCAAATAGCAAGTAAAAAGCAAGTCTTTTCCGCCTTTTTCATAAAAAAAACTGCCGGCTGTGCCGGCAGTTTGAAAAACATTTTCGGTTTTACGGAAGCTGAATAATG
>JAZUFC010000160.1:0-13092 GCA_045640465.1 Lachnospiraceae bacterium
AGGTGCTCTCCATTCGTCTGATCTCACTTTCCAGAAGCGCGCGATAATCGGTAAAACGCTGATACCGTTCCTCTGAAATGAGTCCGATCTCATGACCGATCTCTGTCAGACGAAGGTCTGCATTATCCTGACGGAGAAGCAGACGGTATTCCGCCCGGCTCGTCATCATCCGGTAAGGCTCGAAATTCTCTTTGGTGACAAGATCATCGATCAGAACACCGATATATGCCTGGGAACGGTCCAGAACGATCTCTTCTCTTCCCAGAACATGAAGCGCTGCATTCATGCCCGCGATCAGACCCTGTGCAGCCGCCTCTTCATATCCGGAAGAGCCGTTGATCTGTCCGGCGGAATAGAGACCGCCGATCTCCTTGAATTCAAGCGTAGACTTCAGCTGCTGCGCATCGATGCAGTCATATTCGATCGCATAAGCATTGCGGACGATCTTTGCGTTTTCAAGACCGGGCACCGTCTTATACATGGCGACCTGAACGTCTTCCGGAAGTGAAGAGGACATTCCGTCGATATACATTTCATGTGTATAAAGACCTTCGGGTTCGACAAAGACCTGATGACGGTCCTTGTCGGCAAAACGCATGACCTTGTCTTCAATGGACGGACAGTAACGCGGTCCGGTTCCTTTGATCGCACCGGAAAACAGCGGCGAACGGTCGATGTTGTCCCGGATGATCTGATGCGTTTCCTCGTTCGTATAAGTCAGCCAGCAGCTGACCTGTTCCTTCTGAATGCTTTCAGGATCTGTTTCAAAAGAAAACGGAACGATCTTCCGGTCACCCTTCTGCTCCTGCATCTTGGAAAAATCGATCGTAGAGCCATCCATTCTTGCCGGTGTACCGGTCTTATAACGACGGATCGAAATACCGTTAGCGATCAGGCTTTCAGAAAGGTGATTGGCTGCCTTCAGACCGTTGGGACCGGTATATTCCGAAACATCTCCGTAGATACATCTGGCCTTCAGATAAACGCCGGTCGTCAGGATCACGGCCTTTGCATGAAAGATCGCACCGGAAAGTGTTTTCACACCGGTGATGACGGATCTTGCGGAACCGTTTTCGCCCTCATCCGCCTTTTCCACGATCAGCTCCGAAACTTCCGACTGTTTGATCGTCAGCCGTTCCTGGCTTTCCATGGTCTTCCGCATTTCGCGGGTATACCACTGCTTGTCAGCCTGCGCACGGAGACTGTGCACTGCCGGTCCTTTAGAGGCATTCAGCATTTTGGACTGAATAAATGTCTTATCGATATTCTTTCCCATTTCTCCGCCGAGCGCATCGATCTCACGGACCAGATGGCCTTTGGAGCTTCCGCCGATATTGGGATTGCAGGGCATCAGTGCGATCGAGTCTACACTGACGGTAAACACGATCGTCTCAAGTCCGAGACGGGCACAGGCCAGACCGGCTTCACAGCCCGCATGACCGGCACCGACTACCGCCACGTCATAAAATTCTTCCGTTATCATATAAACCTCTCAGCTTACTTCCCCATACAGAATTTTTCAAAAATACGGTTGATCACGTCTTCTCCCACATCTTCTCCGATAATACGGCCGAGCGACTGGTACGCGTTCATCAGGTCGATCGTCAGGAAATCCTCCGGCATTCCGTCTTCAATTCCCTGTATAACAAGACCGATCGAATTTTCTGCTTCCGAAAGGAGGTTCTTATGACGCACATTCGTGATCATGACCTGATCATTATAAGATACTTCCGACGTTTCGTACAGACCGAGGATCATTTTTTCCAGACGGTCAAGACCCATTCCTGTTTTTGCGGAGAAAGGAAGAACCGTAAGCCCGGGGATATTGATCTTTTCCGTGTCCGGAAGCAGCCGGTCTTCATCCAGCAGATCGGATTTGTTGCAGAGAAGGATCACTTTTTTCTCTGTAAGCGAATTGAGGATCTCTTCGTCTTCCGGAAGGATCCCTTCGGTCCTGTCGACCAGATAGAGGATCAGATCCGCACTCTGAAGCGCTTCTTTCGCCCGGTCGACACCGATCTTTTCAACGATGTCCTCCGTATTCCGGATACCTGCCGTATCCATCAGGATCAGAGTCAGTTCTCCAAGCGTGACCGGTACTTCCAGAACATCTCTTGTCGTTCCGGCAATTTCCGTGACGATTGCTTTCTCGTGTCCGGAAAGGAGATTCAGAAGGGAGGACTTTCCGGCATTCGGACGTCCCGCGATGACCGTACGGATCCCTTCTTTCATAACTGCACCGTAATCTGCTTTTTTCACAAGCGTATCCAGTTCCTCATGAAGAGGCATAAGCTTTTCTCTGAGAGTATCCGTATATCCGTCCAGATCGTAATGTTCGGGATCATCCAGTGCGGCTTCTATAAAAGAGATCTCATCCAGAATAGTCTCACGAAGTGATCTGACCTTTTCGGAAACGGTGCCCTTTAACTGATTGACGCTTGCCTGAAGTGCAAATTCATTCTTTGCGCCGATGATATCGATAACAGCCTCTGCTTTGGAAAGATCCATCTTTCCGTTCAGAAAAGCGATCTTTGCAAATTCACCGGGTTCAGCCAGAACAGCTCCGTTTTTTGTCAGAAGCTCAAGCACCTTTTTTGCAACCAGAATTCCGCCGTGGCAGTTGATCTCCGCTACGTCTTCACCGGAAAACGTGTACGGAGCCTTCATAATGCCGACCAGAACCTCATCCACTACGGTATCGCCGTCATATATAAAGCCGTAATTCAGCGTATGACCCTTCACATTGACCAGTCTCTTCTTTTTATTCGGAGAACGGTACAGACGGTCTGCGATCGTGATCGCTTCAGGACCTGTCATACGGACTATGATAATGCCGGACGCAGTCAGTCCGGTAGAAATGGCACAGATGGTCTTTTCCATAAAACCCCCTTGCTGACCGGGCGGAAGGAACATTCTCCTCCTCCCGATCCTGCTGCAAAGATCATAAAAATCAGGGGACCTTTTCAGGTCCCCTGCCGGTCATCTTTCCTCACCGTTCTTATTTCTCTTGTAAAAAACTACAACATGACGGAAAGGTTCTTCACCCTCTGATTTTGTCATAACAAAATTATCAGGCTGCAGTGCGGAATGGATGATTCTTCTTTCGTAAGGATTCATCGGTTCCAGAGAAACGGACTTTCTGGTTCTCTTTACCTTGTAGGCAATGTTCTTTGCCAGAGCTTCCAGCGTTTCCTTGCGGCGTTCACGGTAATTTTCCGTATCCAGTTTGACGCGGATATAATGTTCACCGGAACGGTTGACAACGAGACTTGTCAGATACTGTAAAGAATCCAGTGTCTGTCCTCTCTTTCCGATCAGAACGCCCATTTCTTCTCCTGAAAGATTGATCTCGAGTGCATTGTCCTCTTCGTTGTAAACATACTCGACATTGACCTTCATGCCCATTTTTTCAAAGGTGTTCAGAAGAAATACTCTGCCCTCTTCAAAATGCTTTTCATCGTTTTCGGTCGTCTTGATCTTTTCCTGGACAGGCTTCTCTTCCTTCTTTGCGGGAGCTGCCTTTTCTTCCTTCTTGTTTTCCTTCTTCTGGGTGTTTTTGTTTTCAGCCTTTGCAGGTTTTTCGGGAGCTTTCTTTTCAGCTTCCTTTACAGGCTTTTCTTCCTTTTTCTGCTCAGTCTTTACTTCTTTCTGAAGTTTTTCCGTTTCTTTCTGTCCGGAAGAAGCTTCTTCTTTCTTCCACGCATTGATCGATGCCTGTCTCTTACCGAAACCGAGGAATCCTGAAGAACCTTTATCGATTACGACATAATCCAGCTGGTCACTGGGAACTCCCATTTCTACAGAGGCCTTAATAATGGCATCATCAACTGTATCGGCGGAAAAAATTTTCTTTTCCATAACCTAAATACTCCTATTACATCATACGTCCTTTTTGCCGGACTTGATCTGTTTCTGTCTTTCTTCGTACTGCTGTACCATACCGGCCTTTTCAGCAAGAGAACCTTTTCTTGCCGTCGTGGTCTTCTCATAATATGCAGTCGATGTTTTTTCCTTTTCTGCGAGAGAGATCTTTCTTGCCTCTTCCTTCTTCTGTTCATCCTCAAGAGAATGAACCATAGCCGTTACGGATGTGACCTTCTTCGGAGGAAGATTCTTCTTGATACGTTTTTCGTTGACCTTTTCCAGATTCTTCATGACCATTTCATTCAGGTCTACCTTATTCATATAGTTGTTGACAAACAACTGAACGATGACCTGAACACCGGCGGAAGCAACCCAGTAAAGTCCGAGACCTGCTGAAAATGAGAAGCAGAATATCACGGACATGATCGGGAACATAATGTTCATCATATTCATGGTACGCTGCTGGTCTGTTTCCTGCTGTCCTGCCTTCTGCTGTGTCTGCATCATCTTGGATGAGAGCCACTGAAGAAGACCTGCGAGGATCGGAATAAAAATGCCGGGCCAAAGCTGGTCAAGCGGCTTTACGGAAAGGTCTATGCCAAGGAAATAAGTTGCCTTGCGGATCTGATCCTGAATGGAAAGATAGGAATCGGTAAGTCCCTGATTATTGAAAATATCCAGGAATCTCTGCCATCCTTCCGGAGAAAGGGAATACATCAGATCAATGGCATTGTCTTTTGCCACGCCTGCTTCCGCGGAAGTCAGCTTGGCAACGGTCACTTTTGTTCTGGCTTCATTCAGAATTCTTGTAAATTCAGGCGCTGCCAGTTTTTCGGACAGGTTTTCAACTGCAAGGAATTTATCCGCGACTCCGGAATAAAGATCCTTCAGTTTGCTGATATATCCGGGCATATGCATGATGACTTCATATAACCCGAAAAGAATAGGCATCGAGATCAGAAGCTGTCCGCATCCGCCGAACATGGTCGTTCCGTATTTTTCATATACGTCCTTCATGTCCTGCTGCTGCTGAAGCATGGATGCCTGATCGGTCTTTCCTTTGTATTTATTCTGTATGGCCTGGATCTCGGGCTGCATGATAGACTGCAGCTTGGACGATTTCTGCTGCTTGACTGTCATCGGCAGCATCAGGATCTTGGTAATGATCGTGAACAGTATGATCGCCACGCCGACGTTCGGAAGTCCGATTGCAGCGATGCCTTCATAAATAATGTCCATGATCCATCCGAGGAACCATACGATAAATCTGAAAGGAATGATCCAGGTACTTTGTGTAGCTGTAACAAAGTTCAAAATCAGTTTCCTCCTTGAATTGTTCAGGGTACGGGGTCAAATCCGCCGTGCCTGTTGAAAGGATTGCATCTTAATATCCGCCATAATGTCAGTAAGCATCCTTTTAAAGCTCCGTATTTCTCGATTGCTTCGATTCCATACTGAGAACAGGTCGGTGTAAATATACAGTGAGAATAACGCTTCATCGGCGAAAGGTACTTCTGATAAAACCGTATCATGCCGATCAGTATCTTTTTGATCATTTCAGTCTCACTTCAATTCCGTAAGTATTCCTGCAGAATACAGGTACATAAAAACCCATAACAGGTCATTATGAATTTTCATAAATATGAAGCCGCTTAAGGAGTTTCAGAAACGACTCCTGAATATCTGTTAATCCCCGTTCCTTTGCCGGTTCTCTGGCAATGATGATGATGTCTGTGTTTTCACTTATGTGGGTCTTGTTTAATCTGTAAGCTTCCCGGATCACACGGGCCATACGGTGTCTGACGACCGAATTGCCCACCTTTTTGCTGCACACGATACCCACTTTTCCTGTGCCGTCTGCTTTATACAGAACCAGATTCTGATCCGAAACAGATCTGTGTGCCCGATACACGCGGTCAAACTCCCGCGTATTTCTCAAGCTGTCGATATGACGCATTTTCTGCCTCCTGTCTGTCAGGACAAGCAAGCTTCAGCTTCTTTCGGGATCCGCACAGGAAGCCCTGCGCAGATTCAAAGAAAAAAGCCACTGAAATAGTGGCTTATTGAACGGTTAAAACCTTTCTGCCTTTTGCACGTCTTGCTGCAAGAACTTTTCTTCCGCCTGCTGTAGCCATTCTTGCACGGAAACCGTGAACCTTTGCATGAGATCTCTTCTTAGGCTGGAATGTCATTTTCATAATAATTTACCTCCGTTTATTTTCGATAGATGAAATGAACCGGAAATATCTTCCGGTCTGATTACTTCGAAAACAAAGACATCGTGCAGAATTATAATAAAAAAGCGCTGTAAAGTCAAGTATTTTCCTCTTTATATGAAGAATTTCAAATAGGCATTTCTATTTATCCACACGTTTATACACATTATGAGTATAATTAAAGAGTTTTACACCTTATTGTGTATAAATTGTTGAAAACTGTGTTTTCTTTACTTGCATACGATGTGAATTTGTTGATATTACTTGCTTTTTTAACATACATACTGCTCATATGTTCTAATAAAAAATGTGAATGAGTTTTGCTCAGAACAACTTTTCCCCAGTTTTGGTAATCAATATGCACTTAAATCACAAAATTGGTATCCACATTATCCACATTCTTTTCCACCATAAATCTTCTTTACTTCTGAAACTTTCTGGGATATAATAATATTACCTTAATATGCGCTTTTGAAACTGACTGAATTACCGCTCATGAAAATACTGTCCGATGTCCCTGCTTCCGCCGGTAAATTCAGTATTCCGAACCGTTAAAAAATTCATTTTTTAAGAGGAATCTATGTTAAGCACGATCAAAGAAAACTGGCAGAAAATAAAGGAATTCCTGAGAGACATCATGGATCTGACCGAGGTTTCCTACAAGACCTGGATCGTTCCTTTGGAAGTCTGTGAAGTTAACGAAAAGGAGAATACTGTCAGCATCATCTTTATGGAAAAAGAAGGTGAAGACTTTGCGCTGAATTTCCTTTCAAAGCGCTATACCTATCCTTTCCAGACCGCTATTGCCGAGATCACCGGTTACCAGTGCATCGTTTCCTTTGTCCGGCAGCCGAAGAACAATCCGAACACTATTTACAGGACCGAACCCGCCGAAAAGAACGGACGTGCGGAAATGGCAGCCCGCAAAGCCAATCTGAACCCGAAATATACCTTCGATACTTTTGTTGTCGGCGCAAACAATAAATTTGCGCACGCAGCTTCTCTTTCGGTTGCGGAATCTCCCGGTCAGCAGTTCAATCCTCTTTTTCTTTACGGAGGTCCCGGTCTCGGAAAGACCCATCTGATGCAGGCGATCGGCAATTTTATCATTCATAACGATCCTAATACCAGCATCCTCTATGTTTCTTCCGAAGTCTTCACAAACGAAGTCATCGAAGCCATTCAGAAGAACAGGACCGCAGAACTGAAAAACAAATACAGAAATATAGACGTGCTGATGATCGATGATATACAGTTCATCATCGGAAAAGAGGCAACACAGGACGAATTCTTCAATACCTTCAACTATCTGCACGAAAACGGCAAGCAGATCGTCCTTTCCTCAGATCAGGCTCCGAAGAATTTCACGACGCTTGATGAAAGATTGAGAAGCAGGTTCGAATGGGGTCTCACCGTGGACATCCAGTCTCCGGATTATGAGACAAGAATGGCCATCCTCAGGAAGAAGGAAGAGATAGAAGGCTACACGATCGACAACGAGATCCTTCATTATATTGCCTCGAACATCAAATCCAACATCCGTGAGCTCGAAGGCGCACTGACAAAAATGTATGCTTTCTCAAAGCTGCATCCGGCCACTTCGCTGACTCTGGATATTGCAAAGGAGAATCTGAAGGATATCATCAATCCGGAATCGGAAAAGCTTCTGACACCAGAAAATATCATCAATGTCGTTGCAGACTATTACGGTGTACGTCCGGAGGATATCAAATCCCAGAAGAGAAACAAGGAAATCGTTCTTCCGAGACAGATCGCCATGTATCTGATCCGCGTGATGAATGATATTTCTTTAAAGGATGTTGGAAAGATCCTCGGAAACAGAGATCATACCACAGTTATCCACGGGTATGAAAAAATCATCAACACTATGAACAATGACAAGAATCTTGAGAACACGATCGAGATCCTCAAGAAGAAACTGACCCAGCAGTAAAGGTTCTTTTTTCTTGTCTTCTGTGAATTATGTTTACTGAAAAAGACCGGATCAACAGCTTTTTCATAAACGGAAAATGCTTTGTTTTTCATGCTCCGGAATGCTTTTTCACATATTCACAGCTACTACTATTACTACTTCAAAATATAACAATAATCACATAGATGCGCGCCTTCGGGCTTTTCAAAAAGAAGAGGAGTGTTCGTATGAAGTTTGTATGTACAAAAGAAAATCTTTTAAAGAGCATCAATATCGTTTCCAGAGCGGTTCCCGTCAGAACCACGATGGATATTCTGAAATGCATTCTGATCCAGGCTGAAGATCAGGAACTGACACTGACAGCGAACGATACTTCTCTCGGAATCGAGACAAAGACCGATGCCGTCATCTACGAACCCGGTCTGATCGCGATCGATGCCTCTCTGTTCTCTTCCATTATCAGAAAGCTTCCTGATTCCGATGTAAAGATCGAAACAGATGCTTCCGGCAGCATTCAGATCGAATGTGAAAAAGCAAGCTTTAACATCTCCGGAAGGGGAACGGATGATTTTATCTATCTGCCTTCGGTTGATGTTATTTCTTCCGTCACACTTTCCCAGTTTACTTTAAAGGAAATGATCAATCAGGTCATCTTTTCCGTTGCCGACAGCGATATGAACACGGCTATGAGCGGCGTCTATGTGGAGGTTTTTGACGGAAAGATCCGCATGACTGCACTTGACGGCCACAGAATTGCTGTCAGAGTCAATGAGTTAAAGGAAAACTTTGATCCTTCAAGCCTGATCATTCCCGGAAAAACACTTTCCGATCTGTCAAAGATCATCGTCGGAGACAGCACTCAGGAAATGACTTTGAGTTTCGGAAGAAATCATGTGGTGTTTGAATACGACAGGACAAGAATGGTCTCCAGGATCATCGAGGGAGATTATTTCCGTATTGAGTCCATGCTGAGAGAGACACATGAGACCAGTCTCCGCATCAACAAGAAGATACTTCTGGAATGTCTGGACCGTTCCACTCTTCTGATCAATGAGAGCGACAAGAAGCCGGTCATCATGGATATCACAAACGAAGAGATCAGACTGAAGCTGAAGTCCGGAATCGGTTCCATGAATGAAGTTCTGCCGATTCAGAAAACAGGAAAGGATCTGAAGATCGCTTTCAACCCGAAGCTTCTGATGGACGCACTCCGTGTGATCGATGATGAGGAGATCACCATGTATATGGTCAAGTACAATTATCCCTGCACCATCCGTGATGAAGAAGGTTCCTATTCCTACATTGTGCTTCCTGTAAATTTCTCAGAGGATTGATATGATTATTCATTTAAAAGGCGAATATATTAAGCTCGGTCAGGCATTGAAGGCTGCTCATCTGGTAGAGATGGGCTCCGATGCAAAAGAAGTGATCGCAAACGGCGAAGTGTTTGTCAACGGACAGACCGAGGAAAGAAGAGGACGCAAGCTGGTTCCCGGTGATATCGTAGAGTATGACGGGGAGACCATAGAGATCGTTTTATGATCATTGAATCGCTGGATCTTCAGAATTTCAGAAATTACGAAAGTCTGCATCTTGATTTTACCGACGGGATCACGATATTCTGCGGAGATAATGCGCAGGGTAAGACCAATATTCTGGAAGCTGTCTATCTCTGTGCTGTCAACAAGTCGCACAGGGGAGCAAAGGATAAGGAAATGATCCGTTTTCATGAGGAGGAAGCCCATGTAAGGATCACGGTAAAAAAAGAAGAGACGCAGTACCGTGTGGATCTTCATCTGAGGAAAAATAAAAATAAAGGACTGGCTGTCAATCTGGTTCCGGTAAGAAAAATAAGGGATTATCTCGGCATGATCAACTGTGTCTTTTTCTCACCGGAGGATCTGCAGATCGTAAAGGAAGGGCCGTCCGAAAGAAGAAGATTTCTGGATGAAGAACTGTGTCAGCTCGATAAAATTTATCTGAATTCCTATGTGCAGTACAAAAAAGCGCTGGAACAGAGAAACCAG
The DNA here is from genome assembly GCA_045640465.1 of Lachnospiraceae bacterium. Taxonomy (GTDB): domain Bacteria; phylum Bacillota; class Clostridia; order Lachnospirales; family Lachnospiraceae; genus UBA1267. The sequence continues at coordinate 10,041 of JAZUFC010000160.1, forward strand.
CTTCTGAAAGATATCTTTTATGAACCGTCATTAAGAGAAACACTGGATGTCTGGGACGAGCAGCTGATCCGTTACGGTACGGAGATCATAGAAAGAAGAGCCTTATTTGTAAAAAGGCTGAATGAACTGAGCAGCGTGATACACAGAAATCTAAGCGGAGGAAGAGAGGAGCTTCAGCTTCTTTATGAGCCGGACTGCACGGCGGAAGAGTTCCGCGAAAAGATGAGAGCTTCCCGTGAAAGGGATATTGCATCAAAAACGACGCAGAACGGTCCTCACCGCGACGATCTTGCTTTTCTGATCACGGAAAAGGATGCGGACCAGCCGATGGATGCCCGTATCTACGGCTCTCAGGGACAGAAAAGAACGAGTGCTCTGTCCGCAAAGCTTGCAGAGATCACATTGGTAAAAGAAAAAACAGGAGACACGCCTGTTCTTCTTCTGGATGACGTTCTTTCGGAACTGGATTCGGGAAGACAGCAGTTTCTGTTAAACAGTATAGAAAATGTACAGACCTTTATCACCTGTACCGGGCTTGAGGATTTTGTCAGCCATCGGTCCAGAATCGATCACATTTATTATGTGGAAAAGGGAACTGTAACAAGAGGAGAATAAGAATGCCCGACAGCACAAACATGAATACAAACGCAGAAGATTATGATGCCAGTCAGATTCAGATTCTGGAAGGACTGGAGGCGGTCAGAAAGCGCCCCGGCATGTATATCGGTTCCACATCGATCAGAGGTCTTCACCATCTGGTCTATGAGATCGTGGATAATTCCGTCGATGAAGCGCTTGCAGGTTTCTGTGATCATATAGAAGTCACCTTAAATCCGGACAATTCCTGTACGGTAAGAGATAACGGAAGAGGTATTCCTGTCGGTATTCAGGAAAAGGCAGGAATCCCCGCTGTGGAAGTCGTATTTACGATCCTTCATGCCGGCGGCAAATTCGGCGGCGGGGGATATAAGGTTTCCGGCGGTCTTCACGGTGTAGGTGCGTCTGTCGTAAATGCACTTTCCGATCATCTGACTGTGGAAGTCATTCATGACGGAAAGGTCTATCAGGAGATGTTTGAAAGAGGAAAAGTTGTTTCCCCGCTGAAGATCGTCGGTGATGCCGAAGAAGGAAGAAGAGGAACTTCGGTTACCTTCCATCCGGATCATGAGATCTTTGAAGAAGTCGTTTTTGATTACGAAACCCTGGCGACCAGACTGCAGGAAACCGCTTTTCTGACAGCCGGTTTGAAGATCGAATTTATCGATAACCGTGACCAGGCGCCTGAAGATTCTGAAACGTATCAGGAACACAGAGAGACCGTTTTCCATTATGAAGGCGGTATCCGTGAGTTCGTTGTGTATATGAATCACTCCAAACAGGCTTACTATCAGGACGTGATCTACTGTGCAGGCGACAAGAACGGCGTCAATGTCGAGGTTGCCATGCAGCACAATGACGGGTACAACGAGTCCATCTACTCTTTCGTCAACAATGTCAATACGCCGGAAGGCGGCATGCATCTGACCGGTTTCAGAAATGCGCTGACCAAGACTTTCAATAAGTATGCGCATGACCATAAGCTTTTAAAGGATAATGACCCCGATCTTGCGGGTGAAGATATCCGTGAAGGTCTGACGGCCATCATTTCCGTCAAGATCGAAGAACCTCAGTTTGAAGGACAGACCAAGCAGAAGCTCGGAAACTCAGAAGCACGTACGGCTGTGGATGCAGTTGTCAGTGAACAGCTGACCTACTTCCTCGAGCAGAATCCGACAGTGGCAAAACAGATCTGCGATAAATCGATCCTTGCACAGCGCGCAAGAGATGCCGCAAGAAAAGCAAGAGATCTGACACGCAGAAAGACTGCGCTTGACAGTATGGAATTTGTCGGAAAGCTTGCAGACTGTTCCGACAAAGATCCTTCCAAATGTGAACTTTTCATCGTCGAGGGTGATTCCGCAGGCGGCTCCGCCAAGAACGCAAGAGACCGTCATACACAGGCGATCCTTCCTCTTCGCGGAAAGATCCTGAATGTGGAAAAGGCCAGACTGGACCGTATCTACGGAAACGAAGAGATCCGTACCATGATCACCGCTTTCGGAACCGGCATTCATGATGATTTTGATATCAGCAAGCTTCGTTATGACAAGATCATTCTGATGACCGATGCCGATGTGGACGGTGCACACATCTCCACGCTCCTTCTGACATTTATCTACCGCTTCATGCCGGGACTGATCAAGGAAGGACATGTATATATGGCTCAGCCTCCTCTTTTCAAGGTGGAAAAGAACAAGAAGGTCTGGTATGCCTACTCTGATGAAGAACTGGAAAATATCATGAAGGAGATCGGACGTGACTCCTCCAACAAGGTCCAGCGTTACAAAGGTCTCGGTGAGATGGACGAGGAACAGCTCTGGGAAACGACCATGGATCCGGAGCGCCGTGTTCTGAAAAAGGTTCTGTTTGATGAAGAGCAGGCAGCGGCGATCGATCTGACCTTTGATATTCTGATGGGTGATAACGTGGAACCCAGAAGAGAGTTTATTGAGAAAAACGCAAAATACGCAACTGTGGATATTGCATAAGGTTTTTCGAAAGGATAATTTATGGAAGCAAATGTATTTGACAAGATCAAAGAGGTGGAACTGAAGGAGACGATGGAACAGTCCTACGTGGACTATGCCATGTCCGTTATTTCCTCCAGAGCCCTTCCCGATGTCAGAGACGGATTGAAACCGGTACAGAGAAGAGTTCTCTTCTCTATGCTGGAACTGAATAATACACCCGAACATCCCCACCGTAAGTGCGCCCGTATCGTCGGTGATACGATGGGTAAATATCATCCTCACGGAGATTCCTCCATCTACGGCGCTCTGGTCTACATGGCGCAGGGATGGAATGAACATTATCCGCTGGTTGACGGTCACGGTAACTTCGGTTCCGTAGACGGTGACGGTGCAGCGGCCATGCGATATACGGAAGCAAGACTTTCCAAGATCTCCATGGAGCTTCTTGCGGACCTGAACAAGGATACCGTTGATTTTGTACC
>JAZUFC010000161.1:0-9310 GCA_045640465.1 Lachnospiraceae bacterium
GACGACGGATCCTTCCGATGATACGCTTCCGCCGACTTTTCCCGAGGAAATGACCTCCGGAGAAGAGGAAAAGAGCTACACGGGCGAATATGCGGATGTACTGAATTCCGCTTCCGTACTGGCAGCCATGTATGATTATGATGCAGCTGTCGCACTTATCAAAGAAAAAGTGCTCGGATACGAACAGGTATCTGAGCTTGCGGATTTCGTATCCTCCAGCAGCGCAAAAAAGACGAAGCTTCTGAAATGGCCGGACAATACCCAGATCACGCATATATTCTTCCATACACTGATCGTGGACGCGGAACGCGCCTTTAACCCGGCGACCTCCATTGATCCGGATCATTCGGTGAAGGTCGATGACTATAACGAGGTCATGACGACCGTGGATGAGTTTAAGAAGATCATGGAGTCCATGTACGAAAAGGGCTATGTTCTGGTGCGGCTTTCCGACATCTGCCGCATGGAGACGAACCCGGACGGCACACAGTCCATGAAGATGCAGCCTATCTATCTGCCGGAGGGAAAGACCCCCTTCGTGCTGTCCGTGGATGACGTCTGCTATTATGATTATATGACACCCTGTTATTCTTATGCGAACCGTCTTGTGATCGATGAAAGCGGAAGGATCCTGAACGAGATGGACAAGCCGGACGGCACCACGGTGCGCGGTGAGTTCGATGTTCTGCCGATCCTGGACAGCTTTATTGAAGAGCATCCGGACTTCTCCTATCACGGCGCAAAGGGCATCATTGCCGTGACCGGCTATAACGGGATCTTCGGCTATCGCACGTCCTATATCACCTACGGCACGGCAGAGCAGCGCGAAGCGCATTTCAATGAACTTTTTGTAAGCCCCGCGGGACTGTTTGACACAGCGCACGCAGTGGAGCTTGCGGAGGGCGAGCATGCGAAGGCTTATGTGAATCCGAACATCGAAGCGGACCGCGCATACGCAGCAAAGCTTGCCGAGGCAATCAAGGCGGACGGCTGGGATCTGGCCTCTCATACCTGGGGTCACATGCCGATGGAGTATGTAGTGGACAAGGCGACCGGTACCGTGACCGCGGAACGTTTCTACAGAGACACGCAGTGGTTCAACGCCGAAGTGGAGAGCCTGATCGGTGATATCGATATCATGATCTTCCCCAAGGGCTCCGATTTCGGTTCCTGGCGCGGCTATACAGACGAAAATCAGGCTTACCGTTATCTGACAGCGGAGGGCTTCCACTATTTCTGCAATGTGGATGCATCCGTGCACTGCTGGACGCAGTACAGCAGTACCGTGGGCGGCTGCGGCTACTTCCGTCAGGGCAGAAGAAATATCGACGGACAGTATATGTTCAAATCGCTTGTATACATGGCATCTCATCCGGGCGAAGCGGTCGCGGAGCATTCGGACCTGTCGGATCTGTTTGATGTCAAAGAGGTCTTTGACCGTTACCGTCCGATGCCTGTTCCGGGCGTGACCGTACCGGAGGGACTGGACCTGACAACGCTTCTGAACTGACAGTTTCGTAATGACAGTTTCGTGAAATACAGAATAAGGAAAAAAGAGAAAATGTATGTGATCGCCGGACTCGGAAATCCGGACAGAAAATATGAAAATACCAGGCATAATGTGGGCTTTGACGTGATCGACCTTCTTTCCGAAAAATACGGGATCCCGGTGAACACGCCGAAGCATAAGTGCCTGATCGGAAAAGGCATCATCGAGGGCATGGAGATCATGCTGGTCAAGCCGCAGACATATATGAATCTGAGCGGGACCGGCATCCGTGCGGTCATGGAGTATTACCATGAACCGGTACAGAATCTGGTGGTGCTGTGTGACGATGTCTATCTGGACATCGGTGTTTTAAGGGTCCGGAAAAAGGGTTCCGCAGGCGGACACAACGGCCTGAAGAACATCATTCTGGAGCTTGGAACGGATGAATTCGCACGTGTGCGCATCGGTGTCGGAAAGCAGCCGGAGAAGATGGATCTGGTCGCGTTCGTGCTGTCTCATTTCAGCAAAGCAGAGCGCGCGGATCTGGAGGATACTTATCCGGATGCCGCAAAAGCCGCCGTTTCCGTACTGAAGGACGGAGCGGACAAGGCGATGAATCTGTATAACGGAAACCGTTTGAACCGGCAGGAATAAAGGAAGATGGATTTTTTTGATTTGCCTTTGACAAGGATCCCGTCTTTTGAAACGATCGGACGGAGACTGGATGCGGGGGAAGGCCCGATTCAGCTGTCCGGCGCGGTGGAATCCCAGAAAGTACATATCATGAGCAGGGCGGGGAATGCAAAGACCCGCCTTGTTGTGACGTACGACGAACTTCAGGCAAGAGCACTTCTGGAAGACTTCCGGTTTTTCTCAAAGGAGGTTCTTTTCTTTCCGGAGAAGGACCTTCTGTTTTATCAGGCGGATATCCGGAGCAACGATCTGATCCGTGAGCGGATGACAGTCTACCGTAGAATTCTGGAAAGCATGGAACAGGACCGGGAGCTGACGGTCGTCACGACGGTCGGCGCGCTGTTAAACACGCTTCCGCCTTTTGAAAACTTTGACAAAAAACTGATCCGTCTTTCGGAGGGCGGTACGGCGGAGATCGAAGCGCTTTCGAAATGCCTGTTGAGTCTCGGATACGAACATGTGGCAAGGGTGGAGAATCCCGGTGAATATGCGGTGCACGGCGGGATCCTGGACGTGTTTGATCTGACGGAGGACAGACCTTTCCGGATCGAGTTCTGGGATACGGAGATCGATACGATCCGTGTGTTCCAGCCGGAGACGCAGGTCTCCTCCACCCGGCTTTCCGAGATCACGATCTTTCCGGCAACCGAACTTTTCCTGTCCGACGGAGAGCTCGAAGAGGGAAGAGAACGGATCCGGTCAGAATACGATAAACAGAAAAAGATCTTTGAAAGCCCTGAAAAGCTGGAAGAAGCCGCTTCTCTTCAGGCTCTTGTCAGAGAGGCGGAAGACGAGATCGGTGACAGGAATCTCCGCGGCGTTCTGGAACGGTTCATGCCTTTCTTCTATCAGAAGCGGGAATCGATCCTTTCCTATCTGCCGGAAAAAACGCTGATCTTTCTGGAAGAGCCCGCCCGTATGGAAGAGTACGGAAATGCGCTGGAGGCGGAATTTGCGGACAGCTTTGAGATGCGTCTTTCCAAGGGCATGGCACTTCCCTCGCAGGCAGGGATCCTGCGGCCGGTCCGGGAAGCCATGGCGCTTCTGGACAGGGGAAGAACGCTTGCGGTCACCGGTCTTGATACCAAGGTGACGGCACTCCATATCCGTGAGAATCTTTATATGGAAGCACAGTCCATGATCTCCTATCAGGGAAATTTCCAGGGACTCACCGCAGATCTCAAGCGTTTTCAGGATATGAAATACAGTGTCGTGTTTCTGATCCCTTCAGGGACCCGCGGATCCCGGATGGCAGAGGAACTCAGGGAATACGGGATCAGTGCATATTATACGGAAGACCGTGCGGAAGAGGTGCGCCCGGGCACGCTCAGGATCGTCCGCGGCAATCTGCACCGCGGCTATACCTATCCGTCTCTGAAATTTGTCGTGCTGACGGAAGGCGACATCTTCGGAACGGAAAAGAAAAAGAAGCGGAAAGCGAAATTCACATCGGACGGACAGAAGATCCGTTCCTTTACGGAACTTTCTCCCGGCGATTATGTGGTACATGAGAATTACGGCATCGGCGTATATCAGGGGATCGAGACCATCACACAGGAAGAGGTCGCGAGAGATTATCTGAAGATCTCCTACGGGACCTCAGGTACTCTGTATGTCCCAGTCACCAACCTGGACGTGGTGCAGAAATATGCATCTGCGGATGCAAAACCGCCGAAGATCAGTAAGCTGGATTCACCCGAATGGAAAAAGACGAAGAGCCGTGTGCGCGCCGCCGTCGACGAAGTGGCGGATGAGCTTGTGAAGCTCTATGCGGTCCGCATGAACGGACAGGGCTTTGTCTACGGCCCGGATACGGTCTGGCAGAAGGAATTCGAGGAGATGTTCCCCTTTGAGGAGACCTCCGACCAGCTGGATGCGATCGAGGATACCAAAAAGGATATGGAGTCCGGCAAGATCATGGACCGCCTGATCTGCGGCGACGTGGGCTTCGGAAAAACGGAAGTCGCGCTCCGGGCAGCCTTCAAGGCGGTACAGGAGGGAAAGCAGGTCGCTTACCTTGTGCCGACCACGATCCTTGCCCAGCAGCATTACAACACCTTTGTGCAGAGAATGCAGGATTTTCCGGTGCGCGTGGATCTTCTGTCCCGTTTCCGGACCGGAAAAGAACAGGAAAAGACTGTCACGGATCTGAAGAAGGGCATGGTCGATATTCTGATCGGCACGCACCGCATCCTGTCGAAGGATGTGGTCTTCAAGGATCTCGGCCTTCTCATCATTGACGAAGAGCAGCGCTTCGGCGTGGCGCATAAAGAGAAGATCAAGCAGCTGAAAAACAGCGTGGACGTACTCACGCTCACGGCAACGCCGATCCCGAGAACGCTGCACATGTCGATGATCGGTGTGCGGGATATGAGCGTTCTGGAGGAGCCTCCGACAGACCGTCAGGCGATCCAGACTTATGTCATGGAGTATTCCGAGGAACTGGTCCGCGAGGCGATCCGCAGGGAACTTGCACGCGGCGGTCAGGTCTATTATGTTTACAACCGTGTGCAGGATATCGATACGGTCGCGGCAAAGGTGCAGGAGATGGTGCCTGATGCCACGGTTGCCTATGCGCACGGAAAAATGTCCGAGCGTGAACTGGAAAAGCGGATGCTCTCCTTTATCGAGCGTGAGACGGATGTGCTGGTCTCCACGACGATCATTGAGACCGGTCTGGATATCCCGAACGTCAATACCATCATCATCCATGACGCGGAGCGGTACGGTCTTTCACAGCTTTACCAGCTGAGAGGCCGTGTGGGACGTTCCAACCGTCAGGCCTATGCATTCATCATGTACCGGAAGAACCGGGTGCCCGGTGAAGATGCGCAGAAGCGTCTGGAGGCGATCCGTCAGTTTACGGAGCTCGGAAGCGGCATCAAGATCGCCATGCAGGATCTGGAGATCCGCGGCGCGGGTGCGGTTTTAGGAAACGCGCAGTCGGGACACATGATGCTGGTCGGCTACGATCTGTACTGCAAGATGCTTTCGGAGGCAGTGCGGAAAAAGAAAGGCGACGATACGGAGGAGGCAGACGTGGATACGCTTCTTGACATCCGCGCAGATGCCTATATTCCGGACGAATATATCACCAATGAAAATCTGAAGCTCGAGATCTACAAAAGGATCTCTTTCCTGGAAACGGATGAAGACCGGGAGAATCTTTCGGAAGAGCTTCTGGACCGTTTCGGGGAGGTGCCGCGTCAGGTGGAGAGCCTGATGAAGGTCGCGATCCTGCGTGCGCGGGCCAGAAGACTGTATCTTCTGGAGGTGAAGGGCGGAAAGAACGAACTTCGGTTTAAGTTTTCGCCGACTGCTAAGATCGAAAACGCCGGACTTCCGGATCTTTTGATCTCCATGAACGGCGCGATGCGTTTCGTGCAGGGAGAGTCGCCGGTGCTTCTCTGGCATCCGCTGAACACGAAGGAAGTGGAAAAGAAGAATGTGATAGAGGTGCTTTCTTCCGTGCTTTCCGAGATGGAGAAATATCTTCTTCCGGAAAAGAAGGAGGAATAAAGGTATAATTCCTGTGATTTTTTGTAATGAACCGGACTTTTCATCATAGCGGACAGCGGGAAAAGGGAGTATCATATATCTATGCCGGTGCGCACCGGCAGATTTCAGCAGAAAACAGAAAACAGCAGTAAACAGTGGAATGATGGAGGTCTAAGATGATCAAACTGCCGATGGTTTTTCAGAATAATATGGTCCTGCAGACCGGTGAGCCGGTAAGCATTTTCGGTACGACCGATCAGAAAACGGTGAAGGTCAGCATTCAGGGAAAGCAGGCGGAAGCTTCCGCGGATCCGGAGACCGGCCGCTTTGTCTGTGAGATCGGACCCTTGTCCGTCAGCCTTTCGGAGACTCTTGTGATCTCTGACGGAGACTCGGAGACGGTCATCGAAAACGTCGCAGTCGGTGAAGTATGGCTTCTCGGCGGCCAGTCCAATATGGAATTCTACATGTATCACGAAAAGCACATGAAGGAGGCTGTTCCCGGAGAAGGAAAGGTCCGTCTTTACTATTCACCCGAGATCGTCTGCGATGAGCAGCTGACGGATTTCGATTACAGTGATTACGGCGTCTGGCGCAAGGATGATACCATTGCCGATATTGAATTTTTCAGTGCGGTCGGCTACTATTTCGGCAAAGTTCTCGAGAAGGAACTGAACTGTCCGATCGGCCTTGTGGTCTGCAACTGGGGCGGTACGCCTGCGGTCTCCTGGCTGAATGCGGAAAAACTCCGCGGCACCAGAGCAGAGATCTGGCTTAACGATTACGAAAAAGCATTTGCGGAGTCCGGAAAGACAGAACGTCAGCTGATCGATGAATACCGTGTTTCTCCGCTTGCTTCCGGCAGAGCAAAGCAGATCCGCGTGCCCTTCGACCGTGTCATGTTCGGTCTGACCCATGCACAGCAGGAAGAGAATATGAAGCAGATGATGGCGCGCATGCCGAAGCGCGAGCCCGGTGCGCCTGCTCCGCGGATGCCGCTTTCCTATCTGAGAAAGCCCGGTCTTCTGTATGATTTCATGCTCCGGAAGATCGCTCCCTATACGGTAAAGGGTGCGCTCTGGTATCAGGGCGAGTCGGATTCCGACAGAGCGGATCTGTATGATATCATGATGCGCGCCGTGATCGACAGCTGGCGTGAGATGTTCGGAAAAGACTTCCCGTTCTATATCGTGCAGCTGGCACCCTTCGGCAAGTGGATGACCGGCTACGGCACGCACTATGAAGTCGTCCGGAAACTTCAGGAACAGGTTGCGGACGAGTGTCCGGACACCTACATGGTCTCCATTATGGACGGCGGTATGCTCTGGGATATTCATCCGAAGGATAAGAAGATCCCCGGCGAGCGTCTTGGCAGGCTTGCGTTAAAGGAGACCTATCGGAAGCAGATCCTGGCGGGTTCTCCGAGACCGGTCACGGATAAGATCCTGACGGAAGACGGAAAGATCACAGTTCCGATGACGGATGCGGAAGGCGGACTGACAAAGAAGTTCGGTCCGTATATCGGCCATGAACTGGAAGTGTTCGTGGACGGAAAGCCGGAGATCACCTGGGAAGGCACTGTGGAAGGCGATGCCATCGTGGTGGAGTCCCCCTTCTTTGCGGCAGGCCATCATATCACGCTCAAATATGCGGAATCCATGTATGCGCGTGTGGATATCTACAGTCAGGCTGATTTCACGGTCCGTCCCTTCACGGTCGAGATCGATATGTAAACGATGAAAGACGGTATGACCGGGCGGAGGAGAACATCTCCTTCGCCCGATTTTTCTTGACACGGGACGGGATTCATTGTAAGCTTAACGCGAGTTTTCTGAAGGGAGCTTTTTATGTCCTGGTTTCTGTATGCGCTGGTCTGCCTTTTCGGCTGGGGAACGGCGGATCTTTTCTATAAAAAAGGAACGGATGAAACAGACCGTTATTCGCATCTGAAGATCGCAGTCTGGGTCGGTCTCGTGATGGGAGTATCCGCGTTTGTGCTGCTTCCGTTTACGGAGAGCAGTCTGTCCGGCGGCGAGATCTTAAAAAAGGCGGTGCTCTATCTTCCGGCCTCCCTTTCCTACATCGTTTCCATGGTGATCGGCTATGCCGGCCTTCGTTATCTGGAGCTTTCCATCGTCTCACCCGTGCAGAATGCTTCCGGTGCACTGGCAACGGTCTGCATGCTGGTCTTCTTTCTGCTGACCGGCAGGATCACAAGCTTTTTTGAGGACTTTTCCGCGCTGGATCTTGCAGGCAGCGTTCTGATCGTTCTGGGCGTGGTGTGTCTCGCTGTGGTGGAACAGAAGCTTTCCTCAGGCGAAAAGGACCGTGAGGATCCGGACAGAAAATACCGGTTCGGTGCACTGGCTCTTCTGTTCCCGCTTCTTTACTGCGTGTTTGATACGATCGGCACGGCAGCTGACGGCATCATTCTTGATGAAGCGAGCGGACTTGCTCTCGGCGAGATCGATGTGCTGGTTCTGTACGGTCTGACTTTTCTGCTGGCAGGCATCGCTGCCTATATTTATCTCTGGATCCGCGAAAAGAGACCGTATGATCCCTTTGCTTTCCGGAAGGAAGGGCCGAAGGCGCTTGCGGCCGTCTGCGAAGAGTTCGGACAGATCTTTTATGTGTTTGCAATGGCAAAGAATCCCGTGCTTGCCGCACCGATGGTCGCCTCATACTGCATCGTTTCCGTGATCCTTTCCAGAGTTTTTCTGAAAGAAAAAATGACAGCACTCCAGAAAATATGCGTACTGCCCGTCATTCTCGGCATCGTGCTTCTCGGGATCTCCGAAGGGGTCTCAATGGGAGGCTGAGGCGAAGGTATTCCTTGTTGAATATTTCTTCATAAAGTGATTGACAAAACAGAAAGAAGTGCTATAATGAGTCTGTTGCCGTAGAGGGCGATATGTACGTGTAGCTCAGCTGGATAGAGCGTCTGACTACGGATCAGAAGGCCGAGGGTTCGAATCCTTTCACGTACATCATTTCAGGGGGTCTTTTTAAGACCCCCTTTGTTTTTTTGAAAAAGCTGTAAAAGAACAGGCGTTGTACTTGAAGAAAGACGCTTGTTCTTTTATAATCAGAGTACAGGGCTGCCGGTTTCATCCGGCGGGAATCTGAATGACAGACAGGTTTTTCTGAAAGGAAGAATAATGAAATATATGAAACGGATCCTGAAAAAATCAGCGGCGCTGCTTCTTGCGGCAGGCCTTATCGTGTCCGCTTCCGGCTGCGTCGATGCATCCGATGAGGCATATATCAGCTATTACACATCCAGAGAGGCAGGCCAGCAGGCACAGCAGCCTTCCGAACAGACACCCGTGGAGATCCTTCACGGAGAGAGCGAGACGGAACCGGTCGAGGAGATCCTTCCCGTAAAAAGAGAGAGCGGAACCCCGGTCATCACAGACAGCGACGCCTACTGCGTGATCGGAACGGACGGTACCTGCTATTTCGGAAAGAATGAATTTCTTCCCTATGCGCCGGCATCCATCACAAAGGTCCTGACGGCCCTGGTCACAGTCGAGCATGCATCGCTTGCGGATTCCGTAACGATCTCAGAAAACGCGGTCACATACAATCTGGCGCTGATGTCTTCCGGCGTATATCCGTCCCTTAAGCCCT
>JAZUFC010000162.1:0-3609 GCA_045640465.1 Lachnospiraceae bacterium
GAAAACTGGACCGATGTTTCCGGCATTCTGATGGCTGATCCCAGGATCGTGCCGCAGGCCGAGACCATCCGCCACGTCACCTATTCCGAGCTTCGGGAACTTTCCTATCTGGGTGCGCAGGTGCTGCATGAAGCCTCTGTCTTCCCGGTACGCGACAAGAACATTCCCTTAAACATCCGGAATACCAACGATCCCGAAAACCCCGGCACCATGATCCGCGAATCCTTCCCCGAAGAGGAAAACACAGGTGATCCCTCCTCCTTCATCACGGGCATCGCCGGTAACAAGGGCTATACCATCATCACCATCACGAAGAGCGGCATGAGCTCCGAAGTGGGCTCTCTCAGGAAGATCCTGGAGATCCTTGAAAAATACAATGTAGCCATCTCCTACGCGCCCTCCGGAATCGACTGTGTTTCCGTGGTCGTGGAAAACAAACAGATCGAGGCCTGCCGCTATGCGGTCCTTTCCGACATCCAGAAGGAAATGAAGCCCGATCATATCCACGTATCCGAAAACATCGCCATCGTGGCGGTCGTCGGCCGTAAGATGGCCTTCCGTTCCGGTTCTTCCGGAAAAGTCTTCACCGCCCTCGGCGAGCACGGCATCAATATCCGTATGATCTCGCAGGGTCCCGAAGAACTGAATATCATCATCGGCGTCAAGGAGCCCGATTTCAACAGTGCCATCCAGGTACTGTACGAATCGCTGATGCTGTAAGATACCGTTTACTTTGCTTATTTTGAGGAGAATATTATGAAGGTTGCGATTTTAGGTGCTACAGGAGCTGTAGGCCGTGAAATGATCAAGGTTCTGAACGAGCGGAATTTCCCCGTGGATGAGATCCGCTTTCTGGCAAGCAAAAGAAGCGCGGGAAAGGTGATCCCCTTCCGCGGCAAAGACGTCGTGATCGAGGAAGCCGCGCATGACTCCTTCGAGGGCATGGATCTTGTTCTCGGTGCCGCATCCAATGCAGTCGCAAAGGACATGGCGCCCTATATCGTCAAGGCAGGTGCCGTATTTGTCGATAATTCCAGCGCTTTCCGTCTGGATCCCGATGTTCCGCTGGTCGTTCCTGAGGTCAATCCGGAGGATGTGAAGAACCATAAGGGCATTATTGCCAACCCCAACTGCTCTACCATCATCACGATCACCGCTGTCAATGCGATCAATTCGCTGAGCCCGATCGAAGCAATGGTCGCCTCCACCTATCAGGCGGCTTCCGGCGCAGGCGCAGCAGGTCCCGTGGAGCTTCTTGACGAGGCGCAGAAACTGTTCACCGATGAAAACAGCGATCAGAACACCGGAAAGATCCCCTGCGAACCGAAGACGTTTGCCCATCAGCTCGCCTTCAATCTGATCCCGGAGATCGGTTCCCCCGCATTTGAAGACTATACGACTGAGGAAATGAAGATGCAGAACGAAGGCAGAAAGATCATGCATCTGCCGGATCTTCGCGTGACCTGCACCTGCGTGCGCGTTCCCGTCATCCGTTCCCATTCGATCTCCGTCAGTGTCTACACGAAGGATGAGATCACTCCCGAACAGGTGCGTGAGGTCATCAAAAACGCCCCCGGCTGTGTCCTGACAGACGATCTTCAGAACAAGGTCTATCCCATGCCTGTGAACACCTCCGATCAGGATCTGGTCTTTGTCGGCCGTATCCGTAAGGACCTGGCTTTCAAAAACGGTGTTTCCCTCTTCTGCTGCGGCGATCAGGTCCGCAAGGGTGCCGCTACGAATGCTGTCCAGATCGCAGAACTTCTTCTGTGATAATTGACAGATTTCCTTACTGTTTTTTCTGATTTTTCATTGACTTTGCATGTGTTTTACCCTATATTTATCTAATCAGGGTAGTATTATCCGTCAGTTTATGAGAATCACAAAACAGGAGGTCCCTTATGGGTAAGTATGTTGTAAAAGAAGGAAAATCCGGTTTTACTTTCAGTCTGAAAGCCGGCAACGGTGAAGTCATCGCAGTATCCCAGACCTATGCGTCCGAGAAATCCTGCTTAAACGGTGCCGAGAGCGTCAGAAAGAATGCACCGAAGGCTGCGATCGAAGATCAGACCGTAGAAGGCTACGCAAAAGAAAAGAACCCGAAGTTCGAGATCTACAAAGACAAAGCCGGTGAATTCCGCTTCCGTCTGAAAGCCGCCAACGGCGAAAACATTGCCGCTTCCGAGGGATATAAGTCCAAGGCAGGCTGCAAGAACGGCATCGCAAGCGTTCAGAAGAATGCCGATTCCGAAGTGATCAAAGCCGAATAAGGGATCCTGTTATCAGTTATAATCAGTTCAGAGGCAAATGGTTCAAATTTGCCTCTGTCTTATATGGAGGAATATTATGAAAAAGATCATTGCTCACATTCTTGTACCCGTACTGCTTCTCTCTATGCTCCTTGCATTTTCCGGCTGCCAGACCACTGTTCCGAACAAACCTGAGAATAAGAGCGAAGCGGAAAATACAAGCGAAGCAGAAAATACGAAGAGTCTCGTCATCGCCGTTCCGAACGATCCCACCAATGAAGCCAGAGCACTTCTTCTGCTGGAGTCCAAGGGCTACATCAAATTAAAGGAAGGCGCCGGCATTGCCGCAACCGATCTGGATATTGCGGAAAACAAGCTGAACATCACCTTCAAGGCTATGGAAGCCGCTCAGCTCCCCCGTGTTCTGAATGAAGTGGACTATGCGATCATCAACAGCAACTACGCGATCGAAGCCGGCATCAATCCGCTGGAATCCTCTCTTCTGATGGAAGGTTCCTCCTCCTATTACGCAAACATCATTGCCGTAAAGGAAGGCCATGAAAACGATCCGAAGATCAAAGCACTCGTTGCTGCAGTGGAATCCAGGCAGGTCGCTGATTTCATCACCGAAAAGTATGCCGGATCCGTTGTCTCCACAGTGGATCAGATGACCGACGGCTTTGATGCTTCCGTTGATTATGCGGCTCTTGCAGGCGAGACCATTTTAGTTGCCTGCTCCGCAACACCTCATGCCGAAATTCTGGAAGTTGCAAAAGAGATCCTTGCTGAAAAGGAGATCACGCTTGACATCAAGATCTTCGAAGACTATATTCTTCCGAATCAGGTCGTGGAATCTGAGGAAATGGATGCGAACTATTTCCAGCATCTTCCGTATCTGGATTCCTTCAATGCGGAAAACGGAACACACATCGTTTCCGTCTCTGCACCTCATGTTGAGCCGATGGGCTTATACGGCGGCCTTCAGAAGGATCTGAACGCACTGAATAAATAACCCACATACAGAAAGCGAGAGCCCGGCAGACCCGCCGGGCTCTCTTTCTGTATATCCGACTAATCTCAAGTTGGATAAAAACTTATGGTTCCATCAAATCTTCAACTGTACATCCAAGAAATTTTGCCAGTCGAAACACAGTATCAACGCTTGCTTTGTTGATATCTTTCTGCCGCTGTTCATACATTTGTATAGAACGCAGACTAACACCACTTCCTCTGGACAATTCAGACTGGGAACATCCGTAAGCTGAACGAATCCGCTTTAAATTTGTATCTGGAAATGCTTCCCGAACCCGTTCTTCCGCGATGGAAACAAATTTTGAAATATCGGCCTCGTGAAGCGTTG
>JAZUFC010000163.1:0-4482 GCA_045640465.1 Lachnospiraceae bacterium
GAGGAAAGCTCGAGGTAGGAGCCCTTTTCCGTCAGAAGGCGGAGCCGTTCCTTCTCCTGATCCGTGAGGCAGAGGGAAGCACCGCAGCCTGCGGTATTTCCTGCGTGGCGGATCCTGTCTTCGGGGACCTCGGGAAGGAGGCCGATCCTAAGAGCACTCTTTTTGTTCATGAAGGAGCCGAAACCGCCTGCGATGATGAGCTCATCGATATCCGAAGCATCCTTGTTCTGAAGCTCCAGAAGGGTCTCGGCACCGGCGCGGATCGCAGCCTTGGCAAGCTGGATCTCACGGATATCGGTAGAGTGGATATAAACACCGTCCTGAAGCATGAAGGCGCGTTTCCCATCCGCATCTTTAAAAATGCGGGGCGCGATCAGATCGGAGACTTCGTCTTCCTCAGCCATTCTGCCGCCTGAGGAGATCACCTCCAGATCGAGCATGCAGGCGATCGCATCGATCAGTCCGCTTCCGCAGATACCGGTCGCCTTTCCTTCACCGATCACGTGACAGACGATATCACCGTTTTCGATACGGACTTTGTCGATCGCACCGGGAACACCGGCCATGCCGCAGGTGATCTCAGCGCCTTCAAAAGCAGGGCCCGCAGCGGTTGCACAGGAGACAAAGGCATCCTTTGTTCCGAGAGCCATTTCACCGTTCGTACCGATATCGATAAAAAGCTTTAATCCTTCAGAACGGTCGCAGCCGGAAGCCATGAGACCGGCTGTGATATCGCCGCCGACATAGCCTGCGATGCAGGGGGAAAGATAAAGCTCATCGAGCGGTTTTTCTGTCAGGCTGAGATTTTTAAGAAGTGCACCGTCTCTTTCCGTTTCGCCGAACAGCGAGAGCGGCGTAAAGGGAATGATGCCGATGGATTCCGGGTTGAGTCCGGCAAAGAGGTGCTCCATGACCGTGTTTCCGGCAACGGAAAGCCGCCTGATATCAGCTGCATCATAAGAAAAGGACGGATCCTTCTTTTTGGCTTCCAGAAGAAGTTTTTCCTGAACATCCTTAAGCTGCTTCTGAATGACTTCCGTGAGTTCCTGAAGATGTCCCTGCGTGCAGGCGGTGATGCGGCTGATGACGTCCGCACCGAATGCGCGCTGTGCATTCCGTTCACCGAGAGAAGCAAGAAGAGCTCCGGTTTTCAGATCATAGAGATAGGATGCAACGGTCGTGGTTCCGATATCAACGGAGACGCCGAGCCCGTTAAGATCCGATGCGGGAATGGAAACATCCTGATTTGAGGCGGTCATGACTTTCATGGAACTGCTGCTTTTCAGGATCACTGTCAGATCTCCGGCAGGACAGAAACGGCAGGAGAGGAGTTCCTCTCCCGAAACTTCGCTGATCTCACCGGTGGTAAGCTGACTTACTTTTCCGCTTACTGTGACAGTACATTTTTTACAGGTCCCGTTTCCGCCGCAGGGAGTTTCCAGGGAGGAAGCGAGGCCGTTTTTTCTGAGCATCTCGAAAAGAGTCTCAGAAGAAGAGGCAGATACCTCTACGATATCTGCCTCTGTATAAACTTTTACTTTATAAAGTTCCAAGTTTATTTCTCCTCATCAGTGGGTCCGAAGATGCCTTCTCTGAAAGCACCGATGTACTCCATGCAGTAGTAATCATCACCCTTTAACGCTTCGGTTGCATAGATGGCGCCGCGGAGATCTCTGTTTAAGGGATCCATGACAGCTGCATCCATACCGGCGTTCATTGCCATAACGGTAAATGCCTGGTTGATGATCTTTCTGTAAGGAAGGTTGAACGAAATATTGCTGACCGCACAGATGATGTGGAGCTTCGGATAATTCTCCTTAATGTATGCCATGACCTCAAGAAGGACTGCAATGCCGTCCTCTGCGGTGCAGAGCATTTCAACCATCGGATCGATGAAGATACGGTCGTGAGCAATGCCGTACTTGTCCGCTTCTGCCATGATGTTGTTCAGAACACGGATTCTGTCGGCTGCGTTCTTCGGGATACCGGAATCATCGCACAGAAGTGCAACGACTTTCCAGGGGGTGTTTGCGATCACGGGGAAGATGACATCGATCTTATTGCCTTCGCCGGATACGGAGTTGATCATACCGGGCTTTTTGCACTTGTCGATGACTTCCACGATGGCGTTCGGGTTGGGGCTGTCGATGCAGATGGGAGTATCGGTAACTTCCTGGATCAGATCGATCATCCAGCCGAGTGTTTCCACTTCGCCTTCGTTTACGCTTGCACAGCAGTCAATGTAATCTGCACCGGATGCAGCTTCTTTTTTTGCTGTGGATTTGATGCGCTTCTCATTCTTCTCCGCAATGGCTTTGCCCATGGAGGGAATGGAACCGTTGATTTTCTCGCCTACGATAATCATGCTTATGCTAACTCCTTTGCCTTTTCAGCTGCTGAAGCTGCATCGGTGGTATAAGCGTCTGCGCCGATCTCATCTGCGAAAGCCTGGGTGATCGGAGCGCCGCCGACCATGATCTTAACGTCGATGCCAGCGTCGCGGATAGCCTTAACGGTGTTCTTCATAGCATCCATGGTGGTGGTCAGAAGAGCGGAAAGACCCATAACCTTAACGTCCGGATTTGCCTTCAGAGTTTCAACGAACTTTTCAGCGGGAACATCAACACCGAGGTCGATGACTTCGAAACCAGCGGATTCGATCATCATAGCAACCAGGTTCTTACCGATGTCGTGTAAGTCACCGGAAACGGTACCGATGATGTACTTGCCGTATTTGCTTGCAGAATCGCCGCCGAGAAGGGGCTTGATCACGCCGACACCACGCTGCATGGTCTTTGCTGCAACGAGCATTTCGGGAACGTAGATCTCGTTCTTCTGGAACTTCTGGCCGATCTCGTCCATAGCGATTGACATAGAGTCAAGGATCTCGCTTGCGGATGCGCCGCCGTCCAGAGCTTCCTGAACGATGCCTTCGATCTTCTTTAACTTACCGGCTACGACTGTCTCTTTTACGCTTTCAATCATGATAATTCTCCTTTATAGAATAATAGAATACAAAAAAGCATTATTACTTTAACACATTATGCGGTGAAATGCAAGTGTGATTGCATCAGCCGAACATGATCTGCATGGGCATAGCCTGTGCAAACTGGTCTTCCGCCTTGAAGCCGAACTTCTGCTCGTTGATCTTTGCGATCTCTTCGGAAAGAGTCTTGTAGGTGCCGGGGAATACTGAGCCCGGGCCCCCCTGTGTGATGCAGGGGATGAAGTACTTCATGGAATCGCATTCGCCGATCGCCTTCTCCACTGCCTTTCTGCAGCTGTCCTGAGTCCAGCCGGTGAAATCGACGCTCTTGTTGTCGATGTCGCCCATGAAGGTCATCTTTCCGCCGTACTTTTTGATCAGTTCGGGAACATTGTTGGATTCCATGCAGCCCTGCCATACGTCGATACCCATATCGATCATGTAGGGGATCAGGTTTGCACAGTAGCTGTCGGCATGGTGAATGACGAATTCAACGCCGTGTGACTTGTAGTAGCCGTATATTTTCTTATAGGGTTCCACAAAGAATTCCTCGAACATTTCCGGACGAAGGAAGGAGTTTGTCTCTGAACCCCAGTCATCGTGATGGAAAATGACTTCCGGATGCAGATGTGAGCAGATGCCTTCCGCAAGCTTTAATTCCCACTCGGTCAGGTAGTCGATGAGTTCATGCATTTCATCGGGGTTCGTCATGTAGTAAACGAGCGCGTTGTCGATGGAGCAGAGATGATGTGTCTGCTCGAAAAGACCTGCAACGACGATCGTGGACTTGAATGCTCTGGGATCGGAATTTGCATACATCTGTTCGCAGGCTGCCCAGAGTTCATCCGGGAAATCGAGAGAGGGTGCATGTACATAATCACGCCAGTGTTCGATATCCTTGACAACGATCTTGTCCGGCGTATGGACCGGGAACTGTCCGGGTACGTTTGCCGGGAAGGAATTGGTGATGCCCCAGAGATTGACGATGTTCTCTTCACCCTTCTTCGGGCTGGGGTTCGCCATCATGTAAGGATGGATCATAATGTTCAGTGCTTCGTACTGATTGACAAAACGGTCGGGATTGCCGCCCTTGATGACTTCCCGCATGTTTTCTTTTGCTGTTAACATGGAAAGGACCTCCTTGCTTTCATTGGTTTTTGAAAAAAAGCCTTCTGCCGCACAGAGGCGGCATTTTCTGATGCAATCATAATGTATTTCTAATATGAAGTAAAGAGAAAGTGACACACATGATGCAGTTTATTGTTACAAAATCAAAAGAGAAGGTGCAAAAGTTAATTGACAGAGAACGTCATTCTTCATTCCGGACGGGAAAAAGGTCTCTCTGCATCGCATCCAGCAGACTGAAAGTCAGAAGTGCATAGTGATCCGGATACAGGGTGGAATAGTATACCGGAACGGGGAGAACGGATGCGGGCGCCTCATAAACTTCCGCAAATGTCAGAAAATCGGGCACACAGATCTTCGGAATGGGAAGA
>JAZUFC010000164.1:0-6004 GCA_045640465.1 Lachnospiraceae bacterium
ACAACCGAAAGGGACCCGGCATTTCTGCCGGGTCCCTTTCGGTTGTTGATTATATAAATGATTAGGATGTCAAAAGGTATGTCACGCCAGGTTCCGCGCTTCGCACGCAAGCGTGCGTGCAGGAACGGCTTTTGACCTTGACATTAATACTCCGGTTCGATCAGACCGTAGTTGCCGTCCTTTCTTTTATAAACGACGTTGACCTGATCGGTCTGCGCGTTATAGAAAACATAGAAGCTGTGACCGGACATGTCCATCTGGAAGCATGCCTCCTCGGGATCCATCGGTTTGATCGCAAAGCGCTTGGATCTGACGATGCGGATCGCCTCCTCTTCGGTGTCTTCTCCCTCCTGATCCTGCAGGAAGTAGGAGGAGAAGGAAGGCGTGTTCTGCTTCCTGTCGATCAGTTTCTTGCGGTTTCGTCTTAACTGACGTTCCACGATCTCCTGCATGAGATCGATGGTCACGTACATATCACTGGAGGATTCCTCTGCGCGGATGGTGGTGCCTTTCATGGGAATGGTGACCTCAACGCGTTCGTCTCCCCGCTGTTTCTGAAGCGTTACGTGGATCTCCGTGTCCTCGTTGAAATAGTTGGAAAGCTTGGAAAACTTCTTTTCCACATATTCTCTCAGATCATCCGTGATCTCCATATTTCTGCCTGTAATGATATATTTCATTGTGCACGCTCCTCTCTGTTCATGATGTCAGGGAAAAAAAGTATTTTGCCCTCTGATTTTGATACCGCACCGCTCCGTTCAGTGCACTCCCGCGGTGCGAAACACTCGAAACTTCCGCTTTTTTTACTGCGAAAAAGCTTCGTTTCTCGTGTTTTGCGGGTCAAGAAAGCTTTCGTACCCTTGCATGAGCAGGCTCCTGCCGGGTACTCGGCTTTTTGACCCTGGTATCATCATATCAGAAAAGATAGTAAAATACAACAAAAACAAAATGAAATACGTGAATTGTTTGTGAAAAATGCATGAACAATTATGAAATCAGATGATTTTTTACATCATTTCTGCTATGATGGTATCTGTATAAGTTTATCTTTTCCGAAAGAAACAAAACCGGTCCGTTTTGCGTCTGTCATACAGTGAGCACGGCACAGAAAGCCGGTATCAAAACAAGTGGAAGTCCGTTGGAAAGCGGCTTTTGTCCGCAGGACGGGAGGAAATATATGGAAGACAGGGACATTCTGAAGCTGTATGCGGAACGCAGTGAGGATGCCATACTTGAAACAAAGGAAAAATACGGAAAATATCTGAGGACGATCGTTCACAGGATCCTGTCCAATGCAGAGGACGAGGAGGAAGTGATGGACGATGTTTACCTTTCCGTCTGGAAAGCGCTGGAGTTCTCAAAACCGGTCCATCTTCAGGCATATCTGAGCCGCATCGCAAGAAATCATGCGATCACGAGACTCCGGATGAACCGCGGACTGAAGCGCGGCGGACGCGAAGTGGTCCTTTCCGTTGAAGAGCTTTCCGAGGTCGTCAGGGGTACCGAGGACGTGGAGAGCAGATACAGCGAGGAGGAGCTTCGGAAGATCATCGAGGAGTTCCTCCGCGGACTGAAGGAAAAAGAGCGGTCCGTTTTTATCTTCCGGTACTACTATTTTGAATCCGTGAAGGAGATCGCAAAGGCAGAGCATATCAATGAGGCGACGCTTCGCGTGATGCTGCACAGGATCAGACGCAAGTTGAGAGAAAGACTGCTGGAAGAAGGGTATGAAGTCTGAAAAGACGGATTCGGAGTGTTTACAGGAGGCAATGATGAAAGAGGATGAACTGCTTCGGGGAATAGACGGTATACGCGAGGACCTTCTTCAGGATGCGGCCGTGCACCGGAAAAAAAGAAACAATACCACGATCCATAAATATGTGACGCTTGCGGCGGCAGCGGCGGCGGCGGTCCTGCTTCTGATCGCCGGGATCAGGATCTTTACAAAAGAGAAGGCGCAGGGTCCTGAAGCCGCGCATGAAGGAAAAGAGGTTCAGTCCGATGACGGGACGCAGGAAGAGAAGGACACAGAGGTCTCCGGAAGCTCCGCACCGTATCTGGACGGCTCGGAGGATGTAAACTTTTCCGAGGGGATCCTGAAGAGCGCGGAAGAGTTTCTGTCGGTTCTGAAAGATCCGGAAAGCAGGAACCGGTCGGGCT
Organism: Lachnospiraceae bacterium; assembly: GCA_045640465.1. Lineage (GTDB taxonomy): Bacteria > Bacillota > Clostridia > Lachnospirales > Lachnospiraceae > UBA1267. The sequence continues at coordinate 2,161 of JAZUFC010000164.1, forward strand.
TTGTGACCCGCTATCCCGGGACAAAAGAGGTCTATGAGAATCTGTATTATTATACGCATGAGACAGGAGAGGCAAAGTTTGCGGTCTCTCTGATCGATCCGTACGATCCTTCCGTGCAGAACGGCTATCTTCTGCTTCTCGGAAGCTACAATATCGCCTATGACGGCTATAATATCAACGCACTCTATGACGTGAGCAGCAATACGGTCGGACTTGCGATCGGAAACAGCAGCACGTCGGTCTCCTTCCTGAAGGATACCTATCTTCTTCTGGAAACGCCGGATGAGACCGGTGCAGGCGAGAATGTGGATATCTACAAGCCCACGAATGAAGGCTATGTTCCCTATGAACAGTACTATTACAGCTTTGCCGAAGAACCGCAGAATGCGGAAAACGAGTTTAAAGGCAGCCGGTTTGTGATCTACTGGAGCGGAATGAACGGTGTTCTGGAGTCTCACGGCGGAAAAGCCGATCCGTCTTATCTGAAGCAGTTTCACTGGGCAGTGGAGGAGTAAAGTTGGAAAACAGTTTGACGATTCGGGAACAGATGGAGGAACGGGAATACCGGATCCTGAGTCCTTATGCCTCTTTTTCACGGGATTCCAGAGGAAGAGAGAGAAGCGAGGAACCCTGCGATGTCCGGACCTGCTATCAGCGTGACCGTGACCGGATCCTGCACAGCAAATCCTTCCGGCGTCTCAAGAACAAAACACAGGTCTTTCTGGAGCCGGAAGACGATCATTACCGGACCAGAATGACGCATACGCTGGAGGTCTCGCAGATCGCGAGGACGATCGCGAAGGCGCTTTCTCTGAACGAGGATCTGACGGAAGCCATCGCGCTCGGACATGATCTGGGACATACGCCCTTCGGACATTCAGGCGAGGCGGCGCTGAACGAGGTGCTTCTTGCGGCCGGCCTTCCCGGCTTTTCACATAACGTACAGTCAGTCCGGATCATCGAAAAGCTGGAAAAGAACGGAAACGGCCTGAATCTGACGGCGGAGGTGCGTGACGGTATCCTGAACCACGGAACGGAGAACATGCCCTTCACGCTGGAGGGACAGATCGTCAGGCTGTCCGACAAGATCGCTTATCTGAATCATGATATAGACGACGCGATCCGCGCGCATGTGCTTTCGGAAGAGGAGATCCCGGAGGAATATGCATCGGTCCTCGGGCATTCCGTAAAGTCGCGCCTGAACCGCATGATCCATGACGTGATCACGTCAAGCATGGGAAACCCGGTGATCAGCCAGTCTCCCGATGTCGAAAAGGCTATGAAGGGACTCCGTGAGTTCATGTTCAGGCGGGTCTATCAGAGCAAAAAGGTGAAAGCGGAGGAAGTCAAGGCGCAGAACATGCTGAAAAGCCTGTATGCGTATTATCTTTCGCATCTGGAAATGATCCCGGATACGTACCGCGTCTTTCTTTTAAGAGGCGACCTGCCGGAGATCGTGGTCTGCGATTATATCTCCGGCATGACGGACCAGTATGCCGTGAGAGAATATGAGGAGCTGTTCGTGCCGAAGGGCTGGCAGACTCCGTAAGTCAGGAAGGAAAAGATCATGCCGCTTTACAGTGAAGATCTGATTGAGGAAGTCCGTGCAAGGAATCCGATTGCTGATGTGATCGGGTCTTATGTGCATCTGACCAAAAAGGGCTCCAATTATTTCGGACTCTGTCCGTTTCACAATGAAAAATCCCCGTCCTTTTCCGTCTCTTCTTCGAAGCAGATGTATTACTGCTTCGGCTGCGGCAAGGGCGGAAATGTCCTGACTTTTGTCATGGAATACGAGAATCTGTCCTTTCAGGAAGCCGTGGAGAAGCTGGCGGACCGCGCCGGCATCGAGCTTCCGAAGCAGGAATATACAAAGGAAAAGCGTGCGGAGGAGGACTTAAGGTCCGTGATTCTGAAGATGCACAAGGACGCGGCGATCTTCTACTGTCATATTCTGAAGACACCGGAAGGAAAGCTGGGACTCGACTATCTGAAGAGGCGCGGCCTTACGGATGAATCCATCCGTTCCTTCGGGCTCGGTTATACCGGGCAGCATTCCGGTGCGCTCTACCGCTATCTGAAGCAGAAGGGATATACGGATGCCCAGATGAAGGAGTCCGGTCTGATCACCTTCCGGGAAAAAGGCGCGGGAGACAAGTTCTGGAACCGTGTCATGTTCCCCATCATGGATATCAACAACCGCGTGATCGGTTTCGGCGGCCGGGTCATGGGGGACGGAGAGCCCAAATATCTGAACTCGCCGGAGACGAAGATCTTTGACAAGAGCCGCAATCTGTACGGGCTGAATGCCGCAAGAAGAACAAGAGAGAACTTCCTGCTGGTATGCGAGGGCTATATGGATGTGATCTCCATGCACCAGTACGGTTTTACGAATGCGGTCGCGTCTCTCGGAACGGCTTTTACCTCCCAGCACGGCATGATCCTGAAGCGTTATACGGACGAAGTGATCCTCTGCTATGACAATGACGGCGCCGGAAGAAAGGCGATCCTGAGGGCCATTCCGATTCTGAAGGAGGCAGGCTTAAAAATCCGCGTTCTCGATCTTTCACCGTATAAGGATCCCGATGAATTCATGAAGAACCTCGGCGCGGAGGAATTCAGAAAACGTATTCAAAGGGCTGTGAACGCATTCCTGTTCGAAGTCTCCTGCATGAAGGCGGATTACGATTTCTCCGATCCGGAGGACAAGGCGAACTTCTTCAATGCGTGCGCGAAAAAGCTTTCGGGCTTCTCCGACGAGATCGAAAGAAACACCTATACGGAGGCTGTAGCCAAAACCTACGGGATCGATTACGGCCTTCTGAAATCCAAGGTGACCGTATTCGGCAATCAGGAAGGGATCATTCAGAAAAAGGAGGAGAGCTTCCCGAAAAAGTCCGGTATCCGGTCCGGAAAAACGAAGGATTCCGGCATCCGCGAGGCTCAGAAGCTGATCCTGACGTCTCTCATCGAAGAACCGGAATGGTTCGCGGAAGTCTCTCAGGTCTTAAAACCGGAGGATTTTTCGGATGATCTGATGAAGCAGGCGGCCGGATTCCTGTATCTGCAGCTTGCGAAAGGAAAGGATGCGCTGAATCCCGCCGGCATTCTGGATCATTTTATCGACAGTGAACAGTACAGCGAGGTCTCTTCGCTGTTTTCATCCGGCTTTTCCGAAAACATGGACAGAGATGAGAAGATCCGTGCGCTTCAGGAGGCGGTGATCTTCACGAAGGATCAGAGCCTTCAGAAGCAGATCGACTCCACGGCGGATGTGAATACGCTCATGGATCTTCTGAAGGAGAAGCAGGATCTGAAAAACAGAAGGATCGCGCTTTTATGAGGAAACTATATGCAGCTTTCAGACAGACTGGAAACCATACTTGAACTGATACCGCACGTTGAAACGCTTGCGGATATCGGAACGGATCACGGCTTCGTTCCGATCGAATGCATCCGCCGCGGCAAAGCAGAAAAAGCCTATGCCTGCGACGTAAGGAAAGGCCCTCTTGCCATTGCAGAAGAGCATATCGGAAGGAGCGGGCTGGACGGACAGATCGAAACGATGCTCGGAGACGGCCTTCAGCCGCTTCTCAAATCCTCCGTTTTCCCGGAATGCATCGTGATTGCCGGAATGGGCGGGAGCCTGATGAAAAGGATCCTTTCGGAAGGGGCGAGGATACTCGAAAAAGCCTCCTGTCTGATCCTTTCCCCGCATACGGAAGCGGATGAAATAAGAGCGTTTTTTGAAACCGGGAATTTCTTCTTTGCGGATGAAAAAATGGTCTCTGAGGAAGGAAAATACTATACGGTCATGCGCCTTGAAAAAGGCGAAGGACGGAGG
>JAZUFC010000165.1:0-11289 GCA_045640465.1 Lachnospiraceae bacterium
ACAGCGAGCTGCCCCCACTTGAAAGGGAGGAATGAAGATGAGGATCAAAGAGGGATTTATCCTGAGAGAAGTATCCGGCATGCATATTGTGATGCCTGTGGGCCGGAATGTGAAAAACTTCAAAGGCGCTGTCATGCTGAATGACAGCGGAGCGCTTCTTTTCAAACGCCTGCAGAACGGATGTGAGAAAACAGATGATCTTGTCAATGCGCTGACGGATGTTTACAGCGTGGATGTACAAACGGCGCGGGCGGATGCGGAAAAGATCGTCAGTTCTTTTCTGGAAATGGGAATACTGGAATAATCGATATCAACAGCTATCAATAAGTGTGATTTGATCATTTTCTTGATATAAAGGAGAAGAATCAAAATGGAAAAGAAAGTTTATGAAGCACCGGAAGCTGTACTGGTCAGATTTGATTTCACGGACAGAATTGCTGGGAGCGGCGCCTGTGATAAGCATGCAGGCGGATTTTTACATAATGATAGTCATCCAGATACGATCTGCTTGAACTGATAACCCTATGCCTCAGTTATCCGCCGATAATCATAACGAAACCCTGTGCGTTTCGGCGCATAGGGTTTTCACTTTGAGAAAAAGGTGTTTTTTGTCAGGAAAAGAACAGGTTCGGTGAAACGAAAAAGGGCGTCCGGGACAAAGACAAGACACGGAAGCAGTATGCAGGAATCTATCAGGCGCCGGAAATGGGAGCAGAATGAATTCGAAAGAGTTAACCGTTCGGGAATGGGAACAGCTCATACAGGAGGATGCCGGAATCAAAGTTCCGATTTTCCTGCATACAGAGAGCGGCAGTATGTCGCCCACAATCCGTATCGATGTGGATACGGTAACGGTAGTTCCCTGCCGTATGGAGGATCTTTCAGCCGGTGACATCATTTTTGCAAGGTATCGGAATGACGCCGGATATCTTCTGCATCGGGCGATCCGCATCGGACACGGTGAGATTTACACGATGGGTGACAATATGCGGTCCTTTGATGCACCTGTTAAGGCCGATCAGCTGCTTGGCAAGGCTGTCCGGATCGAGGGCCCTCACAAAAACATAGATTGCGAGTCCGGAATCCGGCGGTTTCTGGGAAAGCTGCGGGCAAAGATGATCTGGATGCGCCCGCTGTGTTTTTTGATCCGGCGTGTATTATCCAAAGGAAAAAGACTACTGGGTGGAATGTTCATATGAGCAAATTGATCCAATTTTTCAGGGACAGGAAAAATCAGCGCCGGTATCTGAAATGGCTGTGGGGGCAGACAGGGCAAAGCAGAAAAGCGCTGTTTGGCCTGCTGTTATTGAATACATTTATCGCAGCAGCCTCCGTGCTGATTTCCATGGCTGAAAAATCTGTTGTTGACCACGCAGAGAATCATTCCGCGCTGACGGGTGTGATCGTTCTGATGGTACTGATGCAGGCCTTCTCCATTTTCGGCGGGATGATCGTATCCCTGTGGCAATCAATCATCACAGAGAGGTTTGCCTGTCAGCTGAGGAAGAATCTTTTCGGGCATATATTAAGAATGCCGTGGCTTTTAAGAACGGCTTATCACAGTGAGGAATTACTGAGCAGGATCACCAGCGATGTGGAACGTATCACATCGGGGATGAGCAGGCTGGTCGTTTCGGGCGGCGCGCTGCTGGTTCAGCTGATCCTGGCGTTTTGCGTGCTATGGAATTATGCGCCTGTGCTTGCGATAGAGATGATCGTGATTGCGCCGGTCGGAACGCTGGCAAGCATGATCATCGGCAGGAAAGTGAGCCGGGTGCAGAAGGAATTTCAGCAGACCGAAGCGGACTACCGTGTCTATTTGCAGGAACGGCTGAGTAAAACGGATCTGGTCCAGATCTTCGGCCAGGAAGAGAACAGCACGGATCAGCTGCAGGATATTCAGGAACGAAGGCTCCGTCTGGTAATAGAGAAAAATAAATGGAAGGTGCTCGGTTCCGGGGTCATCGGCCTGACCTTTACCGGAACTCAGATGCTCACATTTATTCTGGGCGCGCTCATGGTAAGCAAAGGGTCCATCACCTTCGGCATGATGACCGCTTTTTTGAGTCTGGTGGGTCAGATTCAGGGACCGGTCTATTCGCTGGCAAATATGATACCGCAGATGATCGGCGTACTGGCTTCTGCCGGAAGGATCATGGAGATCAGCGAGCAGGAGGAAGAGTATAGAAAGCAGATCACCGGGGGCATGGAACAGAACGGGGAAGCCGGTTGCTGTGAGAAACTGTATGGGCTGAAAGCAGACTATGTTTCCATCGGATACGGAGAGAACGAAGTCATAAATGATCTGAGTTTTGATATTAAACCCGGACAGATGGTAATGCTTGCAGGCATGTCCGGTATCGGAAAGACAACGCTTCTGAGGGCGATTATGGGCTTTCTGAAGCCGTCAGCCGGTGCGCTGTTCTTTTACACCAAGGATGGCACGCAGGCGGACTGCGGTGTGGATACCCGGCATATGATCAGCTATGTGCCGCAGGGAAATACGCTGATGTTCGGAACGATAGAAGACAATCTGCGCATGGGGAAGCCGGATGCATCGGAAGAAGAGATGAGAAATGCTCTCAGGCAGGCGGAAGCGCTGGAATTTGTGGACAGTCTTCCTTCGGGGATCGGTACGCGTATCGGCGAAAAGGCAGCGGGAATCTCGGAAGGACAGGCGCAGCGGATATCGATCGCCAGAGCACTTTTGAAAGATACGGCGATCCTGATATTGGATGAAGCAACATCGTCTCTGGATGAACAGACAGAGGAAAAGATACTGAATGCCGTATCAAAGTCGAGTCACAGGACCTGTTTGTTTGTGACGCACAGACAGTATCTGTCGAAATATGCGGATCAGGTGATTCATATAGATGCCTGCCGGAATCAATCCTCCGAAACAGGATCGGATGTTTCATGAGACAGACAGCGGTGCCGATGCAAAAAAGCATCATGTCGGTTTATTTCCGGGACAGGACTAGACAGCGGATATCGGATCTTTTCACCGGTCCGAATTGTCTGCTGTCGACAGAAGCGTCGGAGTGATCCCCTGTGACAAAATACTCATCCTCAGCAAGCCGTATGGGATGCCCTTGATACATTACGGTTTCACCGGGCATTGCCGTGATCCGTTTGATCAGCAGACCTTTTTCGGCCTCATGATGAAATACAATAACATCTCCTTTTGAAAGTCCGGTATCCTGCCGGACTTTTTTTGCGGCTGCAAAGTCTCCGTCGGAAAATGAAGGTTCCATGGAGGATCCGCTTATACGCACGATCCGTAAGCACTGAAGCGAACAGAGAAGGAGCAGCAGGAGAAGAACAGTAAAGCTGCAGAGGATCTTTTTCTTCATAAATGATCCTCACTTTCCAAGCGCATTTTTATACGAGTAGATCTGCCTCCACAAAAGATCATCCGGAAGATCCAGTGCATACATATTGGCGCAGAGCATTTCATAAAAACTTGTGTAACGGTTTTTGAAGATCTGTTTCAGTCCGCATTTCCTGTAAAAACGGTCGATGGCGGGATCATCGGCAAACAGCGCATAAAGGTCATGGACTGTTCCGAGGGGACTTTCGGGAAGTTCCGGAAGAACATCCTCCCGTATAAAAGCAGAAAAGACTGCGCCGATCACTTCAAGAAAATGACTTCCCGCATCCTCGATAAAGGTCCGTCTGAACTGATCGGCCCGGTGATGAATGCTTTCTGAACTTCCCTGATGGTGATCGCGAAGTTTTCTGTAGTTTTCTGCTGCGATCTCACCGAAACTGAAGGAAAAAGAGGCGTCATCCGGATAGCAGAGGCTCAGAAGATAGGAAAGCGTCATATCATTCAGTCCTTTGGAAAAGTGGACGAAGCCTTCGTCTGGAAAGCATCTGCGTCTGATGAAATAGTCGATGCAGAGTTTTTCTGTCATCTCAGGATCATGCCTCTGTTTCAGTTCGTGCGGATCCAGTCCGGGGATCTCTTCGATTCCTGTACGGAGACACAGAAGCGCTGCCGATGTCCGTTCACTGACGGGCAGCGGCAAAAGCAGCGTATCCATCATCTCCGCATTTCCGCTCTGCAGTATTCTGTACGCTCTGATATAAGGATTATCAACAGTCATATCTTATCCTTTCCATTCTGTATTAAAAACTTGAATAACCGTGAATGCGCTACGTTGCCCGCTCGCGCATTCCCGCCTCATTCAGAGCTCTCGCAGCAGAAAACTGCTGCTTCGCTCTTCATGAGGTGCGGGTCATGAACTCCATGCTCTGTCGGGATGCAAGCATCCCGCAGCGCAGAAGTTATGACCCTGTTATTCATATTCTGGTACAGAAATTCGAAATATTTTTTCTATCTGCGAAAAAAAGATGATTTCTGCGCAGGTTTCCGGCAGGTATGTACCATAATGTAGATGCCAGGGACAAAAGGTTGAGTGCCCGGCGGGAGTTTCGAGTGTTTCGCATCGAGGGAGTGTAATCCACGGAGCGGTGCGGAATCAAAGTTGGGGTACCCCAACAACATAATGAATACAGAAACACAAAAACGGGCGGGGGTGAATCGTATGAAGAAAATCGGAGTGAAAAGTATGGAGATCGGTTTTCTGGTGCTGATCCTGATACTGTTTACACTGGTCGGCTGCGGAAGAAATACCGGAACGGAAAAAAGCAGTATCAGAAATGATGAGGAAGGACGGGAATATCTGACTTCTTCGGATGAACTGGAAGACGGCTGTTTTTATATTCTCAGACAAGGCAGATACTATCCGCTCTATACAATGGAAAGCATGCCTGACGGAAGGCTTTATGAGCCGGATTACGGAAATTTCCCGGAGACAGTCTGTTTCCCGGAAGACTCATTCGGACGGATCCCTGTTCTGACAGAGGAGGACAGGCTGGTCTGTTTTCAGACAGGGGTGATAGATGAAAGCTTCCGCTTCAGGCGTTACCGTGATCTCGGTACGACGGTCGGGATCCTGTATCTCAGAAAGACAGAGTCCGGGCGGTATGTTTTTGATGCGGTGAAAGGCGGTTCGCTTGTTGAACGGTCGGATGCGGAAAAACTGTCTGTACTGTCATGTGAAGCGGTCGTTCTGGAAAGCATCGGCGGAAGTCTTCTGCGGGAAGGCAATATCACGGAGGCGGGGACGATAGCGGGACTGGAGAGAGGTGCGTGCTATCAGGCGGAGATATATACCGGATCCGTGCTGAAAAAAACACTTCTGTCTGCCGATGTCCGGGTGCTTTCCGAGATGGAACGGGCTGAAAACAGCAGTTATGTTTATCTGCCGGAAGGTGTTGTTTCTGTTTCGCTTCCCGGATATTTTCACAGCGGCTTCTATTCGGTGAACGGTTCCGGGATCTTCTGCCTGCTGAAAGATGAGAGCAGTGCGGAGAACACAGACTTCAATCAGGAAAACATCCCTTCGGAGAATACGGAGGAGATACCCGGATTCCAGTCTTTTACGGCTGAAAGGACTGACGAGATCAAAGAGACTTTCGTTGTCCGCCGGACAGGAGATGTGCTGATCCTTGTCAGAGAGAAAGAGAACGGTATGCTTCCCGGATCCGCCTGCACGGTCCTTCTGGAGAGCGGCGGCCGGGTCCTCTATACGGGAAAGAGCACGGAAGGTGAATGCAGAAAAGCAGTCTTTCTGTATCCGGGAAGATATGAACTGAAGATACGTGCGGCAGATCCGGAAAGATATGAGTATCTTGTCAGAATGATGGAGAAGACGTGATGACGGAAACAGTATTGAACAGCTATCGTGAAAAGATCAGCAGTCCGGATGCGCTGCGGGCGGCAGAAGAAAAACACAGAACGTCGATCCTTGCGGAAGCGGTGCCTTATGCCTGGCATACAGAATATCCGGAGCTTGCCGGACGCGTATTCCCGGACCGCTTCGGAAAAGCACTTTCGGAGGACCCGCTGTATCTGTATGAGTCATTTCTTTCGTATTCCTCCGGGATGAAGGAACTGGTGCTGAAAACATATACATGGCTGACCGCACAGAAGGGCTCCGAAAACATGGATATTCTCTCTGTGGCTGCAGGTATGAAGGAGGGCGGGATCCGCCTCCTGATTCTGATCAGGACTTATCAGGAGGCTCTGCCGGACATCAGGATATTTCTGAAAACACTCAGGTCCTGCCGGGATGAAGAAGGAAAACAGACAGCGGTCCGGCAGGAAACGGACATAATGAAAACGCATCCCGAAAACCGCCCGGCAAAGTCTTATTTCCTTTATCCGGAAAAGAGGAGGATCATCCCGCAGAAGAGAAAGGAACAGCTGCCCGGTCTTTTGAACCGGAGTCTTTCGCATCTGGCAGAGGTAGAGCGTCTTTCTTATGTCAGAACATTGCGGGGAGAGATGGACACGAATGAATTCGAAAAGATCGCAGGAGCCTATCTGAAAAACGAACTTCTGAACACCGGAAAGCTGTCCGCGGACGAAGCGCCCGTGTTTCTGAAAGAGATCATGAAGGAACTGTTCGGTTTTTCCGTGCTGGAGGATCTGATCGTATCAAGACCTGAGGTCAGTGATATCTCCGTTACCTCACCTGCGGAGATCAGCTGCCGTATTTCCGGGAAAGAGCAGATGACCGGATTGTATTTTGCGGACAGAGAAGCCTACCTGCGTTTTGTTTCCGGACTCCTGATCAGAAACCGGAAAGATCCGTCTCTTCCGTTTGCTGTTTTTTCGGATGACAGAAACAAAGATCTCCTTCTCAGGATCACAGTCACGGCACCGTTTGTTACGGGAACGCGTCTTCCCTATGTACATATTCGCAAGATCCCGCGAAAGAAGCTTCATTTCCGCGAACTTTCCGAATTGGGCATGTTTCCTGAAAAGGTCGGAAAATACATCCTTTCCTGCGGAAAAGGGCCCGGAAGTGTGATCATCAGCGGTCCGCCGGGTGCAGGAAAAACAGTTCTGCTCAACTGGTTTCTGGAGGAAGCCTACGAGGAGAATGCAAGGATCCTGGTGATTCAGGAAACGGAGGAACTGTTTGCCGAAAGAAAAGGCGTCATGATCACGCATACGGTCTCCGGAACGGAAAACGGGGAGCAGGCCTGTTCGCTCGAGAAACTGGGAAGGATGGCACTGACATCGGGAGCCGGTGTTTTTATTATCGGAGAGGTGAAAGGCGCAGAGGTCTCGTCAGCTGTGACACTTGCAAATGCGGGATGCCGCACGGCAATGACGATCCATGCGGCCTCTGCCGAAACAGTGCCCGAAAGAATGGCAGATCTGGCCGGCCTGCATCGGTACGGATCCAGAGAGGAGTTTTACCGGCTTCTTTCTCCGTTTCAGACGGTAATATCGGTATGTGATTTTCATGTAGAAGAGATCCGGCATTTTTCGGGTTTTGATGACAGCAGCGGACGCATGAAAAGCAGAGTGATCTACAGAAGAAATGAGTTTTCCGATATACCTGAAACAGAGGAAAGATACCTTTGACAGATTAATCAAATAATGTTATGTTGAAATTGAAAAAGTAAAATTGCTTTATGGTTTCTGACAGGCTGATCCATCAGCCGGAAAAACGGTTCTGAGACCGGGACGGGGACTGGTATATGATCGAATTTACACCTGAACAGGAGAATTACTGCAGAGGTATTTATTCAGAACGCAGAAATTATGAAAAACAGTACGGGACATTCGAAGGCGCGCCGCTTCTGTTCCTGACACTTCTGCCCGATCAGAAGGCAGAGATCGAAAGAACGCTGACGCAACTGATCTCTTTGTGGGAACCTGTGTACAGCAGGCATATCCTGCATTTTTACGACAGGGAGTCCGGCATATACCGTACGGAGGACGATACGGTACAGGCGGAGCAGAAAGACCGTTTCCTGAATGAGGGAGATCTGACAGAATCGGAGATCCGATGCATTTTCTTCGGATATCATTCCAGAAATCAGACATTTCGGGCACAGGCCATGAAGCTTGTCCTGTATTTCTGCTGGGGAACGATCATTTCCGGTATCATGAAGGGAGCCGGGGGATTTTACGGAAAGGACCGTTTTGAGCTTTCGGGCCCCGGTGATTATCTGAATGATGCGTATATCGCACTTCAGACAAAATATGAATGCTGGGATATTTTCAGCGGCGTCCGTTTTCATACATATTTCAGCTCGGGAGCTCTTCGCGAATCCGTCACCAGAACGAGGACGGAAGGCGCTTTTCTGAAGCTTTCCAGAAGGGAGATCGCAGACATCGCGCTGATCGGCAGAGCGGAGGAGGGACTGTTTGCCGCACGCGGCCGTTCATATCATCCGGATGCGGAGGAGATCCGTCATTATCTGAAGACGGAACTGAAAAAGAATCTGACGCTGACCCGGATCGAAAATGCACTGAAAAACAGAAGGATCAGAGAGGCATACCGGCAGGAAAACAGTGACGGGCCGGAGAATGCATCATCAGAGTCTGAGAATCATCCCCCTCTTTCTGCGGAATATCAGGATCCCCTGAATGTGGTCATCGAGAAGGAGTCACAGGATAATTTCTATATGTCTGTTTCCGGCGAGCTGAATCTGTACGAGCAGGAGATGTTTGAGGAGATCTTAAGCGCTTATGAACTGTACGGAGATGTCGTGACAGGGCCGAACAGGACGAAGAATCGAAGGGAAGCACAGAGGCTGAAGCAGAGCATCCGCAGGCGTTCCGTGGAAAGATTTCTTGTGCGGCACGAGGATGTGCGGAAAGAGACTGCGGAAATGCTCTACGATCAGGTCGCACGCATTCTGATGGAACATTATAAAAGTGCCGCCGGTTACCGGCGCAGTGACGCAGGCATTTCACTGATCGACGATACAGACGATGGTTATGTTCCGTTCAGGCCGGATCCGGATGTCGATTACAATGATGCAGAGGAACTGATGTAAGTCAGAACTTGGCTATATACCGGTAAAAAGTGTATCACCACCTGTTTTTTAATAAGTATCCGCAAAAATTAATAAAATGCGGATACATATTGGATTCGAAATCCAATAAACCACCTGCTATGCAGGTGTGTTCCCAATAAGCTTTACCTTCAAGAAAGAACCTTCTTTGCTATAATAGATGTAGGTTTGCCGACCACACTAAATAGCAAAGGAGGTTCCAAATGGACAACAGTAGTTTAGCACATACAACGTGGACATGCAAATATCATATCGTATTTGCGCCGAAGTATCGCAGAAAGGTGATTTACAAAAGTATCCGAGAAGACATAATCCATATTTTTAAAGAGTTATGTAAACGGAAAGGTATAGAAATAATAGCAGGGGAATGCTGCCCGGATCATGTACACATGTTCATAAGTATTCCACCAAAGTACAGCGTATCAGAAGTCATGGGATATCTAAAAGGGAAGAGTAGCCTCATGATATTCGAGAGGCATGCAAATCTCAAGTACAAGTATGGGAACAGACACTTTTGGTGCAGAGGGTACTATGTAGATACCGTCGGAAAAAATGCGAAGAAAATAGAGGAGTATGTAAGAAATCAGCTAAAAGAAGATCTGGAATATGATCAAATGTCACTTAAGGAGTATATAGACCCGTTCACGGGTGAGCCAGTAATAAAGGCATAAAAACAGGCCCCCAGTGAGGGGGCCCGCCCGTGATAAACAGTGCGATCGGCAAATCTTCAAGGCTCTTTAGAGCCAGCTGGTACCAAAGGCTTATAGCCGCAGAACAAACCACCGGCTTAGCCGGTGGTCATGCTTCAGCTGTGTCCGGTTGCTGCAATGTTAATCTGCGTTGCTTGCGGCGGCGGGGCTTCTGTGTCTATACTTGTACCATCTGATCAAAGGGAGGTAAGCTATGCTTGGAAGTAATATTCAGACATTGCGGAAAAAGAAAGGTATGACGCAGGAAGAGCTTGCAGTGCGGCTTCATGTCGTAAGGCAGACGGTTTCAAAATGGGAAAAGGGGCTGTCTGTTCCGGATGCCGGGACTCTGCAGAAAATGGCGGAAGAACTTGGGTGCAGCGTTTCCGAACTGCTGGGTGCATCCGTTGAAGAGGAAACTGACCGGAACGAGCTTGCGGAACAGCTTTCCAGAATCAATGAACAGCTCTCTGTCAGAAACCGGCGTACGGCAAAACTGCTGAAGACTGCCGGAATTGTCGTAGCTGCGGTGATTCTTCTCCGGCTGATCCTGATCATCACCGGAGTAACGCTTTTTTCATTCAGAGCAGACAGAAGCAGATTCCGTTCCTGTTCCGTTCTGATAGGTCAGAATTCTGAGGATCCGGTATATTCCACTGATGAGATCCATTCTGCAGCGGATGAAGCCGCTGATTATTTTAATAAGAATTTCAGGGACGGTGAGCTTTACGTTATTCGGTATTCTCAGGAAGACTGTGAATATCAAAGCGCCCTCTGGAAAAAGGCGCATCCTGAATATCAGGAGGACGAGCTGATCACGCTTTTCGTCGATTTCAGAACCGGAAGGAAAGTTCCCTCCGTGACATTGCGTACAGAGCACGATTACAGAGATAAGTCCTGGATACTGAGAAGAATTACCGCGGATAAATGGGAGGTCGTTTTCTGCGGGTAAGCAGGGAACGTGCAGAGCATCCTGCCTTTCGGGACTGCCTGTGCTTGCGTTACGGTTCTGCAGAAGTGACGATCCGGAACATCTGCTCCGGGCTCATGTCATGACGGATCGAGCAGCCTTTCCAGGTGCCGTGCGTTCCGTTGATGCCGTTATAGAATTTGATCCCTCTGTATCCTGCTTTTTCCCAGCTTCTCAGGTTTTCCGAGTAGTCGTCGATCAGGATATTGGAGGGGTCTTTTTTGACATAAAGATGCTTATCCTTCCCGTACGGAACGAAAATGCGGGGAATATTCGAAAGACCCTGTGCGCGGAGCCAGCGTTCCTTGTCGAGCGCGGCGGTTCCGTCAGGATAGACGGAAGAGAGGACAGTGATCTCATAGGATGAATTCACAAGACGCTGCACCAGTGAGAAGAGCACGTTCTCAGGCTCTCTTGAAAGGAAATAGCCCGGTGCGTGTGTTTCCTGAACGCTTGCGTTCTGATTCCAGCGGGCGAGACACCCGTCCATATCGATATAGATCATATTGCATCCTCCTTTTCCTGCAGCCGTTCTGTTTGTATCTGCAGTTTCATTCTAAACGGAGGCATGTACTTTTTTTTACTCATGTCACCTGAAAAGGTTACTATTCACAGTTTTTTGAGCTTGTGTTGCTCCTTTTTCATGCTTCACATAACGATATTCCAACCTCTGAAAATGCCGATTTTCCTTGAAAAATAATAGTTTTTCGGCATTTTTTACTTGCATTTTATATCTTTATG
>JAZUFC010000166.1:0-2015 GCA_045640465.1 Lachnospiraceae bacterium
GTGCTGTATGCGCCGAGCACGACCTCATAGCTTTCTTCTCCTGATGCAAGACGGATGGTACAGGTGGGATCGTCCAGACCGTACTGGCCGAAATCCTCCACATCTTCAATGATAAAAGCCGCCCCGAAATCCTCAAAAATTCCGAGCAGATTGCCTATCTTCTCCTCATCGACCGGGAAAGCCGCGTCTTCCTCCCATTGCCACACGTCGCTTCTGCTGAATGCGAGAGACGTGTCCCCATATTCCCAGGAAAGTGATGTAACGGTTTCCGGATTGACGGAAAGGATGACTTCGTCGGTGTTATGTATCAGTTCCTTCTTTTCCTCAATCTGCGTCACAATCACGGTTGCAATGCAGACCGCCGCGACAACGCCAAGCAGAATCAATACTTTCTTAAACCGCTTCATTTTGTTTCCTCCTTGTGCTTACGAACACATAGATACCGATTCCGAGATAGGCAAGCGGCAGGACGCCGATCAGGACTGCTTTCAGCATGGAGCCTTCGGACTCGCTGATGGTGAGGTAATTATAGTTCAGAGACTTTGAGCGGATCGCAATCGCCTCCCGCTCTCCGATCAGAGAAGAAAGCGCGTTCATGCCGAGATCGGTATTGGCACCAGAAGAATAGGCATTATACATATCGTTCAGGAATTCCGATGCGGCAAACCACACGATTTTTCCGTTTCCCTCCGTTTCCACGGATACCGCAACGGCAAAAGGGCCATCGATATCGCCTTCTTCTTTCTCGTAAGTGTCAAGCGCAAATCCGGCTATTTTGCTGAACGAGTCTGCTGAGGTAGTCAGCAGCTTCGTCACGGAGGCACTGCTGTCGGCAATGGTGAGCCCCGCAGCGATGGGCATAATCGGATAATAGTTTTCATCAATCAGAGAATCCGTAATATCGCTGCTTGCCATATCCGGAAGAAGAATATACGGACGCTGGAAAGCATAATGATTTCTGTCTGCCTCCACAACAATGCCCTCATTTACGGTGATGCCGTAATCAGCCAGAATGCCATACAGGTTTTCAAGCGTCGAATCCTCCGTCGGCCCGGCCATGACAAGTATTTTCCCGCCTCCGGAAACGTATTCTGCGAGCATATCCTTTTCCTCCGTGGAAATGTCGGTCTGCGGTGCGTAGATCATCAGTGCGGCTGCATCTTCGGGAATCTCATCCACCTTCAGGAGCGAAAGCGTCTGTATCTCGATGTTTTCCTTTTCCATCTGATCAGCAAAGGTTGCAGGCAGTTCACCCTCGCCGTGACCTTCCAGCACATAGATCTGAGGGAGTTCTTCACTGACCACGTAGTCGATGGCTGACGTGATAGCACCCTCGCCGTCAAAGGAAGTTGTGTAGGTATAGGAGTACATATCCGCTTCCTGCAGATAAATATCATCATAGGCAATAAAGCGATAACGGTCGCCGCATTCTACGACAAGAGAATTGTTATAGACTGTTTCATCGGTGTACTGCTCGGCAAAGGTAGGGAAAATATCAGGATTTTTCTTGACAACATCAATATGGTCGGAAAGGCTTTCATATTTTCCCAGCAGATTTTCAATCACCGCATCCTCCTGATCGGCCTGCACGATCCAGTAGATCGTCACGTCCTTCCGGAGATTGTTTACCACGACCTTGGTGTTGCTTGTAATGGAATAAAGCTTTGTGGAGCTGATATCGTACTTTGTGAGGGTTGTCGGCAGTTTGGAAGCAAAAATATTCACGGCCATTAGAAGCACAAGGACAACGGCGGTGATGATCAGGGAATAGGAGCCGCCGCGAAACGCAAGCTGTTTTGTCTTTTTCATCAGTTGTACCTCCGTTTCTCAAGAGACTGCACCGACAGGAACAGGAAAAAGGCAATGACCGAGAGAAAATAGACGATGACGGTCATGTCAAAGACGCCGTTTACGAAATAGCTGAACTGCTTAAACAGCGACAGCTTTGTCATGATATCCGGCAGCAGTCCCTCCAGCTTCTCCATATCCACAAAATAAGTAATCATGAGCCCCGC
>JAZUFC010000167.1:0-3682 GCA_045640465.1 Lachnospiraceae bacterium
TGAAACCGTAAAGTCATAAAAGAATTACGGTTACGGAAGTCAGAAGTAACATTGGAACCGTAAAGGTTGTAACCGGATTACGGTTAGTGGCGCCAAATGCTACGGTGAAACCGTAAATGCCATAGAAGGATTACGGTTACGGGAGTCAAATGATGCGTTGGAACCGTAAAAGTCATAGAAGAATTACGGTTTATAGAGTAAGATGTAGCACCGGAACCGTAAAGTCATAAAAGAATTACGGTTGTGGGAGTCAAATGAAGCGTTGAAACCGTAAAGCCGTGAAAAAATATCGGTTTGAGTAGCCAGAGTGGGATGAAAGTAACAGAAAATTTTCAAAAAACGGATGGAATCGCCAACGGAAGGTATGGATCTACATTTTAACCGAAAGACGAGCTATTGACTCTTTTTTCTATGATTTTAAATTTACATCGCTATAGGGGCATTATCGTTCCCGGACAGGAACTGGCGCATACTGTGCAGATCGCTGCTAAAGTGCCGAGCTTAAACGCGGTCCGGGACGCAAAGGGCAATGTCCTGCCGGATTCAGAACGAACAGCTGTATATATAACTATCGAATAAAACGCTTTACAAGCCTTTCCGTAACAATATATCGACGGGAAAGATGATGATTGTCGAATAAGAAGACTTTTCAAGCCTTTCCGTAACAATATATCGACAGAACAGGATGATCGTCGAATAAAAGACTTTACAAGCCTTTCCGAAACCTTTATGCTGAAGGAAACAAGAAAGGAGCGCGTCCGATGAGTCAGAAACGGGAGTTTTATATCGATAATCTGAAAAGTCTGATGATACTGCTGCTTTTCCCATTCCACGCCTCGCTGATCTACGGCGCAGGGGAATTCGGCGGATTCTTTGTCTATGAACAGCGGTCATTTGCGCTCCACTTCTTCCAGACCTTCGTCTTCCCCTGGTATATGACGCTGATGATGGTGCTTTCGGGTATGTCCTGCAGATACTCACTGGAAAAACGGACCATGAAAGAATTCATGAAGAACCGCGTGAAGCGTCTTCTGATTCCCTTCCTTCTCGGTATGATCTTTTTAGTACCGGTCCAGTCCTACATCGGTGATATCACGCACAATGGCTACACAGGAAACTACTTTCAGCATCTGCCTGTATTCTGTACCTATTTTCTGAATATCTGCGGTTATTTCGGAGACTTCACCCTTTCACATCTCTGGTACGTGGCCTATCTTTTCGGCTTCTCCTTCCTGCTCCTTCCGGTGATCCTTCTGAAAGACCGTTATCTGCCGGGCCGCACATTCGCACGCTTTTCCTATCCGGCGCTCCTGCTTCTGTTTATTCCGGAGACCGCCTGCATCTTTATCATCAACCTGCTCTCCAAGAGCATCGGACAGTACTTCTTTCTGTACGCAACGGGCTACTTCCTGTTTACCAGAGAGGATGTCAAAAACGAGGTCCGCAAATACCGTTATATGAGCCTCGTCCTCTGGCTCATATCCGGTGTCGTCTATACGCTTATCTGGTGTCTGACACTTAAAGAAAACAAATGGCTGAACCCGCTGTACGCTTTCTTCGGCTGGACCGGCATTCTGATGCTCATCGGCTTCGGTCAGGAGTTTCTGAATTTCAGCAGCAGATTCACACAGTATCTGAGCCGCGTCTCCTTCCATGTGTATCTCTTTCACATGCCGATCCTGGTGGTCACGGCATATTATGTGGTAAAGCTTTCTCTCCCGGTCTGGCTTTCCTTCCTTCTGATCATTCTGATATCCGCTGCGATCACATTTCCGTTCACACAGCTTTATCTGTGGATCAAAGGAAAACTGCTCATACGAAGAAGCAAACAGAAAACATGACGCCCGGGCCGGTCAGGAGGAGGTCTGATTCTGCTCCAGAAAAGACTGGCGAAAACCGGCAGAAAATAGTATACTGAAGGTACCGGATGAAGAGGCACAAGACCGCGCTGCACACATGAGATTCACCGGTTTCCATACGATCACAGAGACCTGACAGGCGTATTTTTCGCGTCTGTTCACCTTCAACAGAAAGGGAAATCCATGGATCGGACAGTCTATCAGGAAAACATACAGCATGAAACAGCAAGCTTTCCGCTCGATCTGTTCACCGTCGATCTCAGTCATCCGGCCTATTACATGGCTTTTCACTGCCACCGGGACTTTGAGATCATACACGTACTTTCCGGCCTTCTGCAGCTGAATCTGGAAAGTGAACATATTGAAATGCTGCCGGGAGATTTCGCGCTCATCCTTCCGGAAACGCTTCACGGCGCGATTCCGGAGGACTGTGTTTACGAGCTTCTTGATTTTGATCCGTGCATTCTGGAAAGCGGTGCTTCCGAATGTTCCCGTCAGATCAGCAGACTTACCGGCAAATATACCGTCCTTCCGGTCGTTTATACGGAAAAGGATGAACAGTACCGCGATGTGCTCTCGCAGATGAATGCCGTTTTCGATACCTGCCACAGGAGCATCAAGGGAAATGAACTGATCATTTTAGGACAGCTTCTGATCCTCTTTTCCGGACTCCGGAAATTCTATACAGATTCCGAAAAGAAACAGCTGGAACGCCTCCGGGACAATAAAACGCTCCGGCCGGTCTTTGATTTTATTGCGGAAAACTATCAGAAGCCGCTTACTCTGAAGGATCTTGCGGAAAGCATCGACGTCACTCCGCACTATCTCTGCGAGCTGTTCTCCACCATCATCAATACCTCGCCAGTCGACTTTCTGAATTACTACCGGATCGACCGGGCCGCGGAAATGGTTCTTCAGGGACTGAGTGTTGCGGAGATCTCCGACAGATGCGGATTTAAAGACAGTTCCTATTTCACTAAAGTCTTCAAAAAATTCAAAAAGAAAACACCCACCGAATACCGGATCTCGGGCGATTACTAAAAAGGATACATACCCATGGAAAAGATCGCAAGCTTTACAGTCAACCACATGATTCTACTCCCCGGCATCTATGTAAGCCGCGTGGACCGCATTCCCGCACAGGACGGTTCTAAAACGCCTGTCACGACTTATGACATCCGCCTCACTCGTCCGAATTTTGAGCCTGTCATGAACACCGGCGAAGCCCATACGCTGGAACATCTCGGCGCAACCTATTTAAGAAACCGTGAAGATATCAAAGACCGCGTGATCTACTGGGGTCCGATGGGCTGCCGCACAGGCTTTTATCTGATTCTGAGAGGGGATACCGAAACTGCGGATCTGGTACCGCTGATGAAAGATCTCTTCTCCTTCATGGCAGACTTTGAAGGTGAGATTCCCGGCGCAAGACCGGAAGACTGCGGCAACTATTCCGATATGGATCTTCCCGCAGCAAAAAAAAGAGCCGCATCCTTTGTGACCGTTCTTTCGAACATCACGCCGGACCGGCTCAAATATCAGGGATAAGCAGAGCTTCCTCCAAAACGGCCCGCAGACATCGGTCTGCTGAGCTCCCTTCAAAGCGACCCGCAGACATCGGTCTGCTGAGCTTCCTCCAAAACGGCCCCGCAGACTGATGTCTGCAGGGCCATTTCTTTGCAAAATCATCTTAATACTATTATTTGTCTGCTTTACTTTACTTCAGCACTTACAGCGGTCTCGTTGTCACGGAGCGTGATCGTCTTTTTTACAAAGATCGCACTCAGAACGACTGAACTTAATTCCGCAATGGGGAAGCACCA
>JAZUFC010000168.1:0-2153 GCA_045640465.1 Lachnospiraceae bacterium
GAACTTGTTGCCGAGACCCTCGCCCTTGGAGGCGCCCTTGACAAGGCCTGCGATATCCACAAACTCCACGACAGCGGGAGTCGTCTTCTGCGAATTATACAGGGCGGTAAGCTTATCTAAGCGTTCATCCGGCACCGCCACGATTCCCACGTTCGGATCGATCGTGCAGAACGGATAGTTGGCGCTCTCCGCCCCCGCCTTGGTTAACGAATTAAAAAGTGTCGATTTTCCGACATTCGGAAGTCCTACGATTCCAAGTTTCATTTATCTCTACCTCTTTCCGGAGTGTTTTTCCGACTCCTAATAGTAGCACATCCGGAGACATTTCACAACCTCTTTCGCGAAACCGCTGCCGATTCCTCACGCTGCCAGGGCGTTTGCATTGACCTTTTCGATCACTCTGCGGATGCCCATCCAGACGCTGGGATCCGTAAAGACTTCCACGATACTTCCCTGATCGGTAAACGGAGTTTCCTGAAGAACAGACAGATCCTTCATCATGCCGTTATGAACAATAAATTCAATGATCTGATTCACAAAGTAGATCTGTCTTGTGTCCAGACTGGCTTCATCCAGATACTCGGAAAAGGCCTCCTTGGCAGCCGCCATGTCAAGACCGACGATCTCGCGGACAAATTCACCGAGGGGTTTATTGCCGTATTCCGCTTCATACTCCTTTTTCGTGCCGACTTCGCTCCAGAGGATCTGCTCCAGAGCTTTGAGATCCGCAGAAGTAAGGGGAATGTTACCCTTAAGCTTTGCGATGACTTCGTTATCCTGATGTTTGCGTACATAGTACTCGGCCTTTTGCTTGTAGTTTTTCAGATCATCATTTTCCAGTTCGGATTCCTTCCACTCCATGGAGAGAATCTCATCATCAAAATCCGTATCATAACGGATTTTGGTGATCGGAATGTACTTCATCAGGCCGCGGAGACTTTCACGGATGTGCTCAAACTCCTCAATTCCGGCGTTGTCAACGTAATCCGTGTGCAGGATCCTGTCGATCAGTTCGGCCTGCATCATGATCTCCGGAATATTGGCCACACCGGCAATGGCAGAAACCTTCTGCCTCAGATCGTGACGGGCCTTCGTGTATTTCCTGCCCGCAAGATAAGCCAGTTCGATGCCATAAAGGAGCGCATCGAAGCGCAGAGCTTTCGCGTCATCGTCCTCCGGCTCAATCAGCGGAGCGAGTTCCTGCTTCACCATCAGCGTATCTTCATAGGTCAGGGCCTCATAATTTGCCGGAACCGCATAGGTCTCCACATACCTCAGGTGCTGACGGACGGCAAAGTTTTCACGGTTCAGTTCCTGTACCTTGCCGGACATATGCTGAACCAGCGCATTTCTGTAGGCGATCAGCCGCTCCGTCTGATACTGCAGATCCTGAAGCTTATAGGAAATCTCAAACTGCAGGCTGAAGAGTGCCCCCTGCAGCGCCATCATATCAGCGGTCGGCCTGTCTTTATTCATCCGGAAGAACTCGAAGTTTCCGCAGAAATCAAAAATATAGAACTTCTTTTTATCCTCGCCGTCCATAAGGCCCGGACAAAGACGGGTCCCGCGTCCGATCATCTGCCAGAATTTTGCCTTGGACATGACCTTTTTGAAGAACACAAGGTTCAGAACCTCCGGCACATCGATTCCGGTATCCAGCATATCCACTGAGATGGCAATCTGCGGCAGTTTTTTCGGGTCGGAAAACTCATCAATGGCGCTCTGGGCATAGGTCATGTAATTGTCAATGACTTTGGCATAACCGTTCAGGTGCGGATATTCTTTTCCGAACACCTCAAGGATCTTCTCAGCATGGGTATGGTTCCTGGCGAAAACAATCGTTTTTCCGATTTTGCTGCCATAATCGATTTTCAGGCCATTGGTCATCAGAACATGCAGTACTTCCCGGATCGTATCCTCATTGAAGATCCATTCATTCAGGGCAGAAGAAGCAATACTCTCCGGCAGTTCCCCGTTTTCATCCTCAAAAGTATCCTCGTATTCCTGCCGGTCTTCCTCCGAAAGATCATCATATACAATTCCCTGTTCGATGAATTTCAGTGTTGTTTCAACAGACATGAAGTCCACAAGATAGCCATCCTTGACTGCCTGCGCAAGGTCGTAGGCGTAGGTGGGAACGCCGCTCTGCAGCT
>JAZUFC010000169.1:0-3081 GCA_045640465.1 Lachnospiraceae bacterium
TCATGCATCGTGCTGGAATACCGTTTTCCTTCAGTCTGCGTGCAGCCTGACAGAACTCCAGAACGCCTTTTTCGCGGATAACACGCCCAACCATCAGAAAAGCACTGTTCTGAGGGAGAGGCATTCTTGCAAATCGCTCCATATTTACGCCGGAACCGTTTATCAGAACAGCAGATTCGCGTGAACAGCAATGGTTGCGAACCATAACGGAAATATCATCGGGATTCTGGAAAAACACCTTAGTACAACCATGCAGAGCCAAACGGTACTGGCAATTCATCACAAAACGAACCGCCTTTGCCTTGAGCCCGTTACTTGAATACACCCGACCGAGTCCCGAAACCAACGCAAAAATTTTGGGGACTTTGTTGATCCTTGCAGCTAAACTTCCGTATATTACCGGTTTCGCGGTATATGAGAAAATGCAGTCGGGACGGTATTTTTTGATTATCCTGCAAAGCCCGCGGAAATACTTTATATCTCCTTTAATGCTTACGTTGTCTTTAACCACCGGAAGCTCAAAAAACTCTTTCACACCAAGATCATAGATTTCTGAGAGAAAATCGCTGTTCGGTCCGACAACACAAACCTCGTTTCCGTTTGCTATCATGTCGCGTATCAGATCGCCGCGAAAATTAAAAACCGTCTTATTCTTCGGAGAAATAATTAGTATTTTCATTATTGACCCTGTAAATTTTCGATTATTTTTTTGCTGAGTCTGTCTGCATCCCCGTCGCCCACGAAGCTGTTATGCGGTGTGAGAATAACATTTTCCATATTCCACAGCGGGCACTTTTCATCCAACGGCTCTTCTTCAAACACGTCCAGAACTGCGGAGATCTTTCCACTGCGAAGGGGCGCTGTAAGGTCGCCCTGATCTACAACTGCACCACGGGAAATATTTACGAGTACTGCTCCGGCTTTCATATCCGACGGCTTGATCAGATGTCTTGTCTCGTCTGTCAGCGCTATTGTCACGATAACAACGTCTGCTGTCTTTATCGCTTCAAGATCGTTAAGGTCTCTGTGGATCTCGACGATCTCACAGCCGAACGCGGCAAAGCGTTTTGCACACTCCGTCCCCACGTCGCCGCAGCCGACTATGCAGACGGTTTTTCCGTATAGTTCACGCAGATCTCGGTTTTTCTCCCACGAATGCTTCTTTTGATTTTCATAGAAGAAGCGGCTCTGCTTATACAGCTGAAGAACACCGGAGACGGCAAACTCTGCCATTGGGATGCTATAAACGCCTTTAGCATTGTGTATCTCGATGCCGTGTTCTCTGACATATTCCATCGGCACGCGGTCATACCCCGCGCTTGTCAGTTGTATGTATCTGAGATTTCCGAACTGCTCAATGTGATGATGTATAAACAACGCGTTGCATATTACACCCTCGACCTGAGCTGCATCGCAGGGCAACTCTTCACTTTCGTTCTGCATAAAGCAGACTGTATGCCCCATTTTTTCGATCTCGGCAATATGCGCCTTTGCTTCCCGCCATGCTCCGGTAACAAGAATCTTCATTGCATCGCACTCACGATTTCATTCACGCACTCCTTCACGGATAATTCGTTATCCGTAAAGAAGCTTTTATACTTCTGAACTGTCTCTTCATATGCTCTGATCTCATTCACTCCGTTGACAAACGTGGAGCTGATTATGCCCATGTGGTTGATAGTATTTACATTGCAAAAGCTTCTGGAGAGGATAGCGCAGGTAGATCCCATCCTGTAATGTTCGACTATGATCTTTTCAGACGGCAGTTGACCGTTTCCGAGAGAAGCAATACCGCCGAAGCCGAACGGTATCCCTTTTTTCTTGGACTTGTAGCATAGGTTCTCAACCGTACCGTCGCTTAATAACTCAAACATAAACTTTTTGTGATAACCCAGGCTGAGGTCATTCAGACCGATGAATATTTCATCCAGACCGTCCAGCTCAAGTATTTCATCGATGACCTCGACTGCCTCGGGGGTTTCAACCAGAGGCATGGTCTTTGCACGCCCGTCCACATAGGAAATAAAGGACTTTACTTCCTCTACTGTCTTGAAATACGGAAGCATGACGATCTTTGCGCCGTTTCTTATCGCGGTATCGATCTCCTCCTCAGAGGAGCAGTATTCCGCGGTTGCCTCATGGATCGGGTTGACACGAACGAGCAGATCCGCCTTCACGATCCCTTCGGAGATGCGCTTCACATCATCCAGCGTATGATGAGATTTTACTGTGTTCAATCCTCCCTGTCGGGCATCTTTACCTATGTACTCCATGTCGACAAATATTCTGTCTACTCCGGCAGATTCGGCAATTTGTGCAATTTCGACTCTGTTTGTTATATACATTAGTTTAAGTGCCATGACGTCTCCTCACAATCATACTGTTGCGCCGACATTTTCATTGTCTGATGCTTTGAAAACAGTAACTACAGTCATAAACAGTATCTTCAGATCAAGAAAGAACGAAACGTTCTCCGCGTACCAGATATTCATTTTGATCCGTTTATTCCATTCGACCTGCTTTCTCCCATGGACCTGTGCCCAGCCCGTTATTCCCGGCCTCACATTGAACATCGCAAGCTGCGCCTGCGTATACTCTTCCCACGGCCAGGGGTGATAGGTGAGGGGACTTCTGAAGCCGACGAACGACATCTCACCCTTGAGGACGTTGAACAGTTGGGGAAGCTCATCAATACTGGTCTTTCTTATGAATTTACCGATCTTTGTCTGTCTCGGGTCATCATCATCCGAATAAACGCCTGTTCCGGTAAATTCAGCTCCGACCTTCATTGATCTGAATTTATGCATCATATAGATTTTTCCGTGCCGTCCGATTCTCTCCTGATTGAACAGTACCGGACCTTCGGGATCGTCGATCTTAATGATGATCGCGATTATCAGCATCGGAATACTCAGAATAACTATCCCGAGAACAGATAACATGATGTCCAATATTCTCTTTATGTACTTAGCGTAAAAGCTGTCTTTTCCCTTTTTCATTCAGAATACCTTGTGATGATTTTTTATACCGCTTCTACTCTCACGCTTAAGGGCTGAGCCTTATATCGCAGATCATGGCTTT
>JAZUFC010000170.1:0-2185 GCA_045640465.1 Lachnospiraceae bacterium
CTCCTTCCTTGTTTTTCTGAATACCTCTCTTTCCGGAATCCTTTCTCCGGAAGCGACGCGATCACGATCGCAGCCATCATCAATGCACAGCCGGCATATTCGGAGCCGGTCAGCCGTTCGTTCAGGATCACAAATCCTGAAAGCAGAGAAAATACGGACTCGGATGAAAGGATCAGCGATGCCGTCTGGGCGTTGGCACTCTTCTGTCCTACAAGCTGAAGTGTATAACCGACCGCACAGACAAAGATCCCCGCGTACAGGATCGATACGATACTCTGAGAATACGTGTTCCAGGTCAGCTGTCCGGGTTCAATGACCGCAGCCGGGATAAAATCGATCACGCCGAGGAAAATGAACTGCATGCAGGAAAGCTTGATCGCGTTCACGCTCCTGACGAAATAGTCTGACATGACGATATATACCGCCCAGATCAGTGCCACAGCCAGCATGATCAGGTCCCCGGAAGAGATCTTTCCGAAGCCTTCCGACATTGTGATCAGATACAGTCCGGTCATGGCCACGGCAACCGCAAAAAAGAGGCGTCCGCCGACCTTTTTCTTCAGAAACACGCAGATCAGCGGCGTGATGATAATATAAAAGGCGCTGATAAAAGCGCCTTTTCCGACTGTTGTATGCAAAAGGCCGTACTGTTGAAGTATCAGGCAGAGATCCACCATCAGCCCGCACAGGACGGCAGGTCTGAAAAGAGACCGGGTATCCTTTTTCCAGTCAAAGGACGGATCCTTCTGTTTGCGCCTTTTGTCCGAGATCACGACGACCGGTATCATGGATATGCCGCCGAGCGTACATCTCGCAGCGGTAAAGCTCCACGGACCCATCAGATCCATGCCCGTCTGCTGACTGACAAGACCGCAGCCCCAGACCAATGCTGCCAGAAGCAGCAGAAAATTTCCTTTTTTCATGGTACTGCTCTCTTCTACAGAACGCGTTCCGGTTTGAATTTCAGAAAATCGCCGGAAACCAGCCTGTACATGATCCCGTTATTCATTCCCTGAATGCTGTCATCGAAGCGTGCCTGACCGTGGCAATGAGAATAGATCACCTGCTCCGCACCGTATTCCTCCGCCATCTGCGTAAACGGACTCTCATATTCGTCGATAGACGTCGGCGGAAAATGAAGGAACATGATATATTTTGTGTATCCGGCCGATTTCGCCGCTTCAAACGACAGGCGGAGTCTTTCTGTTTCCCGCCTGCGGATCATCAGGAAATGCTCATAGGAATCCTTGCCCTCAAAGCAGTATCCTTTCGTTCCGACCAGCGCATAGTCCTCATAACTGAAGAAATTATTCTGCAGAAACTCAAGCCTTCCCTGATACAGACTGTTCAGTCTGGACGTTTTCTTCGGATCCCAGAACATATCATGATTCCCGCGAAGAAGGATCTTGCGTCCCGGAAGATCTTCTATAAACTTCAGGTCCTCTTCGCAGTCCGCAAGCTTCCTGCCGAAACTGTGATCGCCCGTGATGACGAGCGTATCCTCCGGCCTGATCAGCTTCCTGCAGTGCTTTTCGATCTTTTTTTCATGTCCGACCCACACAGAACCGTATATATCCATGTTTTTGTCCGACTGAAAAGAAAGATGAAGGTCCCCCAATGCATACAGTGCCATGCTTTACCCTTACTCTGCCTTTTCGTTCACTGCATCCTCGCAGTCACGCATCGCAAGGATCGTCTTTTCAAACAGTTCATTCAGATCCCATCCGAGGATCTCAGCGCCTTTCGCAATGATATCGCGGGAGCAGCCTGCAGCAAAACGCTTATCCTTGAACTTTTTCTTCAAGCTGGACACTTCCATGTCTTTTGTGCTCTTTGACGGGCGCATCAGCGCTGCGGACCAGATCAGTCCTGTCAGTTCATCCGCCGCAAACAGCACCTTTTCCATCTGATGCACGGGCTCCACATCGCTGCAGATCGAATAACCGTGCGAACAGATCGCGTGTACCATCTCTTCCGGCGCACTGATCTCCGCAAGAAGCTCCGGTGCCTTTGTGCAATGCTCCTCCGGCCAGTTTTCAAAATCAATATCGTGAAGAAGACCGACGGTGCTCCAGTATTCCTTATCCTCGCCGTAACCGAGATTTTCGGCATACCATCCCATTACACCCTCAACAGTAACCGCATGCTGAATGTGAAAGCTTTCGCTGTTATATTTTTTCAGAAG
>JAZUFC010000171.1:0-2325 GCA_045640465.1 Lachnospiraceae bacterium
ACAACTGGGAGGATCTGTATGACAAGGACCGTCTGGATCTTGCCGTAGAAGAACTGAAAGGCCTGATCGCTTTCCTGGAGGAAAAGACCGGAAAGAAATTCGAGATGGAAAAACTGACCGAGGTCATGAATCTCATCAACGAACAGGAGAGCTGGTACAAGAAGACCCGTGATCTGATCGCGGAGACCTGTCCCGCACCTGTTACCGTCGTCGATACGATCAACGCCGTCATGCAGGCGCAGTGGCAGAGAGGCACCCGCTGGGCAGCCGATCATGCAAAGGGACTGTATGAGGAGATCAAGGCGCTTGCCGACAAGGGTGAGGCAGCGGTTCCCAACGAAAAGTACAGACTGATGTGGATCGGCCGCGGCATCTGGTCCGATTTCGCATTCTATCAGCGTTTTGAGCAGAAATACGGCGCTGTATTCGTATGGAGCATGTATCTGGCTATGGGCGCAGACGCCTATATCCGCAACCATGTGGAGGATGATCCCCTGCGTGCACTGGCGGCAAGATATATCGGTATGGAGGACTTCCTTCACATGCCGCCGTGGAACAGCACCTGGTATCTGCAGCAGGCGAAGCAGAATCATATCGACGGTGTCGTCTATATGGTTCCCGAAAACTGCATGCAGGCAGTGGAAGGCAGTTATTTTATCCGGAAGACTTTAGAAGATGCAGGCATTCCCGTTCTGATCTTCAAGGCCGATCCGGTAGATGAAAGAAAATGGAATGCGGACACCATGACAAGTTTGGTGGAGGATTTCATTGAAAACCGTGTAATGAAAAAGGAGGAGGCATAATGGCTGGAAAAGGACCCCTGACCGGTTACCGTGTACTGGATATGACCCAGTTCGAATCCGGAACGACCTGTACGGAGACCCTCGCATGGATGGGTGCCGAGATCATCAAGGTGGAAAGACCCGGAAAAGGTGAGCTCGGACGTTATTCCGTCGAAAATCCCGGCGTGGATACCTACGGTTTCCTGGTACTGAATATGAACAAAAAGTCCGTCACCTGCAACGCAAAGACAGAAGAGGGACTTACCATCTTAAAGAAGCTTCTGAATGAATGTGATGTCATCGTGGAAAACATGGGACCCGGCTCCATCGAGCGTCTCGGCCTTTCCTATGAAGAGTGCAAGAAGGTCAATCCGAAGATCATCTTTGCATCCATCAAAGGCTTTGCAGTGGACAGCCCCTACGCGGACTATCCCGCATTCGATCCCATCGCGACCCATACCGGCGGCTTCGTGGCAGCGACCGGACTTCCGGATCAGCCCATCAAGGCAGGCGTTTCCGTTGCGGATGCAGGTACCGGCATGACGCTTGCGATGTGCATCATCGCAGCCCTTCTGCAGCGTGAAAGAGAAGGCATCGGCCAGCGTATCGATCTTGCCATGCAGGATTACATCATCGGACTCGGCCGTTCCCAGTGGGAGCCCTACTACAACACCGGCAAGGCACCCCGCCGTGTCGGCAACGGTATGCCGCTGGAGGATGTGGCGCCTTCCGATACCTATCCCTGCAAGCCCTTCGGCGTCAACGATTATGTGCATATCTACTGCAGCCGCGCACCGGGAAGCAAGCATTTTGCGAACCTCTGCAAAGCGATCGGCAGAGAGGATCTTCTGGAGGATCCCGATATGGCAACTCCTCACAGCCGCTTCCTTCACAAGGAAAAATGTGACGAGGCTCTGAAGACCTTCTGTGCACAGCATACCAAGCAGGAAGCTATGGCCATCATCGCCGGTGCCGATGTACCCGCAGGCGCTCTTCTTGACACGGAAGACATCACAAACGACCCCGATTACGAGAGAAGAGGCATCATCGTGAAGATCGATCATCCTCAGCGCGGAACCGTGAAGCTTCCCGGCTTTGCACCCAAGATGAGCGAAAATCACATCGAATACGTTACCTCACCCGCACTCGGTGAGCATAATCAGGAAGTCTACGGCGGCCTTCTTCACTACACCGAAGAAGAACTCAAAGACCTCGAAGACAAGCATGTCATATGATCATTCCAGTTCACCAATGCTGTTTCGCGGGGATGCTTGCATCCCGCTGCGGAATAGCATTCGGTGAACGCCCTGTCATGAGCAAGAAGCGCAGCGAAGCGGCGCGGGATTGCGAATGACAGGAGGAATGCGGGAGTGCGAAGCACGGAGCAGTCCGTGGGAATGATCAGGTGCAGAGGGACGCAAAATTGTTTCAGCATATTTCGGACACAGCCGTTCAGCGGTGAGCGTGTTCCTGCAGCACGGCTTAGCGAGCGAACGTTGCAAGGAGCAGGCTTAGGCAACGAGTCCGGTGACGCGGTTGAGCG
>JAZUFC010000172.1:0-2917 GCA_045640465.1 Lachnospiraceae bacterium
CTTAAGTAGTCTCAGATTGTCAAAACGGACTGGCGCTCCTAAGCCCCAGTTGTGGGTTCGATTCCCGCAGGGAACAGCTGCTGCCTTTTATTAGACGCACTGCAGACGGGCCCTTTTCAAACAGTTTTTCCACTTGGAAAACATGTTTGAAAACGGCCCGTTTGCAGTGTACGAGTCCTCAAACAGAGTATTTCTCATTCTTCCAGATATCTTTCCCGCTCTGGAATCGATCCAACCGGTCGAGTTTTATCTCGTAAAGGTCTTTCAATCTCGGAATCCGGATATGCCGTTCAGTGATATCCTTCTCGTAGATTGAAAAGTCCATTACCGCCTTTGAAAGATCCACCCGCTTCCGGTCATGAACGTACTTCAGAAGATGTGATTCTTTTCTCACGAAAGAAGTGACTTGAACATCTTCAGACAGAGCATTCGTCAGATAATCATACGGGACATTGTAAAACATGGAATTCCCGGAATCATAGATCGGCGCAAATCCCAGCAGTTTTAAGGTGTCGGGATCCCTCAGCACGGCAATGTTGTTCATGTGCCGGTCTGTATTGGTAATCAGATAATCAGACATGATCTGATAGTCCATGAAATCCGTAAACTCATCTTCCTTCATTCCGAGTCTCAAACAAACCTTCCGCAGAGGAAAGTAAAGCGATTCTCCGGCCTTGTATTTTATTGTCTGCAAAAGTTCCCACGCCGAAAAACTCTCTACCTGCTCCGAACAGAAATCGTAACTTAAGCATCCGAGCCCTTCACGACCACCATTAAGCTGAAGCTTTGTAAGGGTATACGGTGTATAGCGGTCGAAGCCCTGTTGCTTGTGCAGTTCAGCCGCAAAGACCTCGTTCAGGCTCTGCTGATAAGACTCTCCGTAATTGCCCTTGACCATGTAACGGCGACCGCTTTTGTCAATGCACCATTTTTTCTGCAGTTCACCTTGCGAAGCAGCACAGCTGAAACGTGTCTCATTTCTAAGGTCCACTTCATGATCAGGGTTGATCGTGATTTCGCCAAAGGTATCTAAGAAGTCATTCGCAAAAAGATTGACGTCCTTCCAACTGAGCTTTTCATCTCTCGGACAGATCCAGTAACAGTCTGACAAACTCAGGCCAAGGTTATTCACGAGCGCACTCTCCGTAGAAGCATATCCAAGCTTCTGTAATGCTGTTTTCGCACCGTGCCTTGTTTTCGGGACCGCTCTGGCTTTCCACCATTCATGGAATTTCATGTCATTCATCTGACCGCCGATCGGGAAATGATCTGCGGCTGCTTCATTTCTCCGGACCCTGGAAACTGATCCTTCGCCGGAAAGTTCCATCAGGCAGACCGGAATATCCTTATGCATCAGATAGTATTCTTCAGGCAGTTTTGCCATTGCTTAATTCTCCTTACGTGACCACAGGATATTTTCTTCCCGGTCGAGTTTGCAGTCTTTGTTGAATTTGTTCTGTATCCTGTAGAATTCTTCGAATAGTTCTTCCAGATAGATAACAAGATTCTGTTCTTTAACATTATCCGGATCTTCGCTGACAATGATCTCATTGCCTGCTTTATCCGATACGGTTTTGCGGGTTGCATCATAATAATAGACCGCGTCTTCGTTTCCCTCGATCTTCCGGATCCCGGATCTCGCCGCGGGAAGAGTCGATGCAATAAGGTCAACAATATACGGTGCCGGAGTTGCCTCGCCCTGTTCCCATTTCCGGAGTGTACTGAGCGGAATCCCGTACTTTTCTGCAAATGCTTTTTGTGTCAATCCTGACATGTCTCTGAGTTCACGAACCAGATACTTCATACATACTATCCTTTTTGGTTATTATTTAATATATAGATAACCTATTTGGATATAAATGTCAACTCTTTTTATCATGCGCTTCTCCAAAGCGAATAATTACAAGATCAAAGTGATAGTAGACAGGAACTTTTACGTCATAATAATCAGTTCCACATTAAGTCATTATCATTTATACTGCAGGTATCATTTACAAACGGACTCTTCTGTGATATTGTGACTCATGTAAAGAAAAGCGGGCTTGAAAGCCGCGGAAAGGAAAATGAAATGTTCACATTAATCTCTTGTATTTATCTTGATACGAATCGTGATAGCCTTGGATCACTTCTTGAAAAAGAACAGGGCTTTGATTTTGTGCGCGTAGATCAGATAAAGCAGAACAGAGATTTGTGTGATGATCCGGAGGTATTTTAGAAGATTCCGGGAATATACATAGAGTTTTGAACCGCTTATCTGAAAAAGGTAGGCGGTTTTTTGTGTGATAAGGACCGGACGCCTGATGGCATGAGAGTTCAAATCCCTCCCCGTGCACTTACTGAAAGCTCCTTAGGAGGACAAAGAAATGTTTGAGATTAAGGGAAAAGTGAATACGGCGATCTGTTACGCAAAGGTCGTAGAGGATGAAGCGATAGAGCAGATCAGAAGGATGTGCGATTTTCCCATGACTGAGGGCTCAAAGATCCGTATCATGCCGGATGTCCATGCCGGAAAAGGCTGTACGATCGGAACGACGATGACGATCATTGACAAGGCAGTACCTAATGTGGTTGGCGTAGATATCGGCTGCGGCATGTATACTGCAGACCTCGGGAAGGCGGATATCGATTTCGAAAGGGTTGACGCGGCAGCACATTTCATTCCTTCAGGCCGTAATGTATGGGAAGGCCGCTCGGAGCGGTTCGATCTGCAGGGGTTACGCTGCTATCGGGAACTCAAAAACAGCAAGTGGCTGGAAAGAAGTCTGGGAACTCTTGGCGGCGGTTATGCCGATAAAAAAGTTATTCCGATATTTTACAAAAACATAGATTATATAGACTTTTCTGCATAAAAAGTCGGCATTACTATTTAAGGTGCGAAATCATTTTAAATAGGAGGTGCTTTATGCAGATGACAATT
>JAZUFC010000173.1:0-2778 GCA_045640465.1 Lachnospiraceae bacterium
ACGTCAAAGGCTGCCGCTGACACGATGTGTATCAGCGGCAGCCTCTTTCAACTGTGACGGAAACGAAAAAGACCGGAAACTCTTTTCAAAGCTTCCGGTCTTTACGAGCTGACACCGGGGCTCGGACCCGGGACCTCCTCACTACCAATGAGGTGCGCTGCCGCCTGTGCCATGTCAGCATTTTCACGAACATTTGGTATTCTACGACAGAACCTTCTTTTTGTCAAGGCTTTTTTTACGCTTTTTCAAAAAGCTTTGGGAAAAGTAAAAACTGCCTGAGAAGGCATCCGTTGACTTTGGCACGTACGCGAACTATAATCGGTATAAGTCTATTGTTACAGGAGTTTCCATGTCCGTTAAAAGAAGAAATGTCAGAAGAAGGAGAAAGAAGAGTCTTTCCCTCGACAGAAGAGAAAAACCGTTTGAAAAGATCCTGCTTTACGCTTCTGCGGTCCTGTCGCTTGCGGCAGTATCCGTGATCGGCATCTATGTTTATCAGAACTATCTGAAGGGAAGGATCATCGACAGTCACAACGGCGAAAATATCGAATCGGAAAGCGCACCGGAGAATGAGCCGGAAGAAACGACGGTTCTTCGGGAGGATCCGTATCTTGTCAGAAAACGGGAGGCGGAGGAACTTGAAAGAAGGGTGCTTCTGATCGAACCGGGCTTCGAGTTTGCACACTTCACTTCGGAACCGACACTGAAGTTTACCGGTGATGAGATCCTGGACGAAGCAAACCGTCTGGCAGCGGGTTATGATTATGATGCCGCCATCGCACTGATCAAAAGCGTGACCGGCTACGGGAATATTGAGGCTTATACATCGGCCGCAGCGTCCTATCAGGCGCAGAAAACGGCGGTTGTGCCCTATGTGATCAACAACAATATCACGCATGTGTTTTTCCATTCGCTGATCGTGGATCCGACACTGACATTCGACCCTTCGGTTGCATCGTTCAAGGTGAATGATTACAACGATGCCATGACAACGGTGAGTGAGTTTGCCGCCATGCTGGAGGAAATGTACCGGAAGGGCTATGTGCTGGTAGATATTTATGACGTCGCAAAAATGGAGCAGCAGCCTGACGGGACCGAAGTCATGACCTATCAGAAGATCATGCTTCCGGAAGGAAAGATCCCCTTCATTCTGTCTATAGACGATACGAATTACTATGAATACATGGACGGTCACGGTTTTCCGTCGCGTCTTGTCGTTACGGAGGACGGCAGGGTGCAGAATGAAATGATCCTGACGGACGGAAGTACCGTCACCGGGTCCTTTGACGTGATACCGATCCTGGAGGATTTCATCGATCTGCATCCGGACTTCTCATACAGAGGAGGAAGAGGAATTGCGGGAATCACCGGCTACAACGGTGTGCTCGGCTACCGGACGTCGGATTTCTGGTATGATCCGGAGTGCCCGTACTACGAAGCGACCGATGCAAACAATCAGTACAGGGCGAAGGAGATCAGCGGGCCCAATCCGGATATTCAGAAAGACAAGGAAACGGCCAGAGCGGTCGCGGAAGCCATTAAAGATCTTGGCTGGCGTTTTGCGTCCCACACATGGGGACATAAAAGGCTCGGAGAGGTGGCCATGACGACTCTTGTATGGGACTCAGACATGTGGCAGCGGGAGGTGGAACCGATCCTGGGAGAGACGGATCTTCTGATCTTCCCTTACGGCAACGATTTCGGACAGACGGTAGGCTGGAAGGAATACGAGTACGAAGGATACAACGAACGTTATGAAACGATGAAATCATACGGCTTTGATTACTTCTTCAATGTGGACTCCTCGGTCTATTTCATGCAGCGGACTGCGGACTATTTCCGTCAGGGAAGACGGAATCTGGACGGAGAGCGGATGTGGGAAGCCGTATATGCAGAGCGCGGAACGGAAGGATACAGGAACAGACTTTCCGATCTGTTTGACGATGTTTCATCGATCATTGACCCGCTCCGGCCCGAACCTGAAAAATAAGATCAACAGACAAGAAACGCCTTGCGAAACGGGGCGTTTTTTGTTATATTAGAATTTAGGTTTTTATGCGGTTTAATGGCAGACAGGGTGATACATCCGGCTGCCGGAACAGACGGGAGGAGCCAGTCTGTGTGAATAGAGATTTTCAGTTCGGAGGATCGATGCGATGAAAACGAGAAAATTCGGAACAACAAAAAATAACGAAGAAGTCACTCTTTACACACTTCAGAACAAAAACGGAATGGAAGCGGACATTTCCGATTTCGGCGCGGTTCTTGTCAATCTGCGCGTTCCGGATAAGAACGGTGAACTGAAAGACGTCGTTCTCGGTTATGATACACATGACGAATATGAAGAAAACAGAAGCGCATACGGCGCAACGATCGGCAGAAGCGGAAACCGTATCCGCAATGCGGAGTTTGAACTGAACGGAAAGACCTATCATCTCGGCAAAACGAACGGTATTCACAATCTGCACAGCGGTCCCGATTTCTTCAACCGCAGAATGTGGAATGCGGAGTGCGAGACCGGTGAGGACGGCGAAAGTGTAACCTTCTTCATCCAGTCTCCCGACGGAGACCAGGGCTTCCCCGGCAACATGGATATCGAAGTGACCTACACCCTGACAGACGAGAATGAGCTGATGATCCAGTATTACGGCCTTTCCGATCAGGATACGATCATGAACATGACCAACCATTCCTTCTTCAACCTGAACGGACATGCATCCGGCAATATCCTTGGCCACAAGTTGGTGGTTTATTCCGATGCATTCTGCGAGACCGATG
>JAZUFC010000174.1:0-2141 GCA_045640465.1 Lachnospiraceae bacterium
GTCAAAATGAAGAATTTCCGTCCGGAGGAGGATAAACTGAATCCTGAAGAAGAGATCCGTTTTCTGGATGCGCAGATGCAGGAAGCGGTTTACGCGGAGGATTTTCAGCAGGCAGCAGTTCTTCGGGATAAGATCAAAGCCCTGAAGGAGAAGCAGAATGGATGAGCGGTGGTACAGTCAGGGAAAGCAGGAGAATGATATCCTGCTGGTTTCAAGGATCCGTCTTGTCCGTAATTTTGAAGGATGGAAATTCCCGAACCGCATGACGGATGAGGAAAAAAAGGAGATCGAGCAGAAGATCGATGACTGTCTTCCGAAGATCGCCTCTGCGTTGAAAAAAGAGATCGGAAAGGTTCCGGTCGATATTATGAATCCGGAAGAGATCTATGCGCTTCAGGAACGTCAGCTCATCAACCGGGCTACGGAGGAAAGCGAGAGCGGATATTCCGTTTATGTCAGTGCGGACGAGGCGTTCAGCCTGACGCTGAATGTAACGGATCATGTAAGGCTTCTGTATTCGGGTCGCGGCTGGTCTCTACACGAGCTTCTTGATAAGATCAATGCGGCGGATGATGTGATCGACAGCACGCTTCATTATGCATGGAGCGACAGGCTCGGCTACAAGACTTCTGCGATCTCCAATGTCGGAACAGGGCTCCGGGCATATTATGTGATGCATCTTCCGCTTCTTTCCGAAGAAAAATCCTTCAACACATTAAAAAAGGATCTCGGAAAATACGGTGTGGTGATCTCCGAAGCCTGGTCGCAGGGCGCGCGCAGATTCGGCGGACTTTATGTTCTGTATAATCAGAAGACGCTCGGACTCAAGGAAACGGATATCGTGAACATTCTGACGAATGTCGCATCAAAACTGGAAAGTCAGGAAGCGGAGATCCGCAGAAGGATCAGTCCGGTGCTTCTGCAGGACAGAGTGCTCCGTTCCTACGGCGTACTGAAATACGCAAGGCAGATGGAACTTTCGGAAAGTCTGCATCATCTCTCGAATCTGATGCTGGGTGTTTCGGCAGGAATACTGAATGTCGTTTCCGACATGTCCTGCTATGAGCTGATGATCGGTGTGTTCCCGGGAAATCTGCAGGTGTATTATAAAAACAAATTCACGGAAACAGAGATCCGTGAGAAGAGAGCGGAATATCTGAGGGATTTCATGAAGGATATCCTGATCGTCCGCTGAAAAGGAGATAGAAAGATCAATGGTCAATCGTTTTACGGAGGCTGCCCAGAGAGCGCTTGCTCTTTCCAAGGATGCAGCCAAAGAACTGGGATCGGCTGCGGTCGGTACCGAGCACATCCTCCTGGGACTTGCAAAAAATGAACAGGGCATCGCATACGAAGTGCTGAGCCAGTCAGGCGTCACGGCGGCGGATATCTATGAGCTGATCCGGAAGTATCTGATCTCCAATTATTCGGTCGTGGAATTCGCAGGCTATGATTATACGCCCATGTCAAACCGGATCCTTCAGTCTGCCGTGGAAAAGGCAGCGCTTTACAAAAGCGCGCTGGTGGGAACCGAACATATTCTTTTAGGTATCTTAAGCTTTACCAATTCCTCCGCATGCCGGATCCTGACATCGCTCGGTGTCTCTTTGGAGCGTCTGCATCTGGATATCGTTTCGCTTCTTCAGAAGGAAGGACAGAACCGCGGGAAAGATGCCGCTTCGGGACAGGGTGCGGTCAGACAGAAGGGTAAATCCGCCACTCCGACGCTGGATGAATACAGCCGGGATCTGACCCGGATGGCAGCAGAGGGAAAACTGGATCCCGTGATCGGCCGTGAAAAGGAGATCCAGCGAGTGATCCAGATCCTTTCACGCCGCACGAAAAACAATCCCTGCCTGATCGGTGAGCCGGGCGTCGGCAAGACCGCCGTGATCGAGGGACTTTCCATCCGGATCACGGAAGGAAACGTACCGGACATCATGAAGGGAAAACGTCTGGTCTCTCTGGATCTTTCCGGCATGGTGGCGGGTTCCAAATACCGCGGCGAGTTTGAAGAGAGGGTCAAAAATGTGATCAATGAGGTCTCTTCTGACCGGAATGTGATCCTTTTTATCGATGAGATCCATACGATCATCGGTGCAGGCGGCGCGGAAGGTGCGCTGGATGCTGCGAATATCATC